>PLDE01000030.1 GCA_003135035.1 Candidatus Dormiibacterota bacterium
TCATGTCGGGATAGAAGTTTAGCTGACTTGGGGGCCGAGGTCCTGACGAAGGGCGCTTGATGCGGGACGCGCTTGTCGAGGCGCTGACCATTCATCGTCGACGTCGGCGGTCAGACTGATCTGGCCACAGATATGTGGCGCGTGGGAGATCACCTTTCAGTCCCGAAAGAGTTCCTTCCGGACCGCTCTTTCGACTGCCCGGAGCGATCTCAGTTGAGGCTGGCTTGAGGCTACCCCCTTTGCGGACCGCCCGGTCCAGAAGCGTATGGCGCCGCCTCAACTCGTGAGTCGGGACGTTCCTTCTTCCGGGCGTCACCGCATCCGTGTATGGGGTCCCCATTTCGTGGTCCGCGACATTCCACTGGCTGACAGCACCTTACTACCAGCCTCTAGGCCACAAATTAGCTGGCACCTAAAATCGTGATCGCCGAGCCGTCCCCTACTCGAAGAGACTCAACTGCTCGGTGGGGCCGTCGACAGGCTCGGCCACCACCACGCGCAGCACGGGCCGGGGCTCCACCTTGGGAGGCAACGGAGCGGGGACGCCTGTAGCTGCCGCCGACTTCCCGCGCCGTGCCCTGAGCTTATCCCACACGTCCTCACCGCCCAGCGATCCGGCGAGCTGTCGGGCCAGCTTCGTTCCGTCCTGAACCTCAGCCTCGGCCAGCTCAAGGAGTGCCGAGCCGCCGAACCGTCCCTCAAGGGCAAGGCTGGCGTAGAGCTTCCGGCCCATTAGGGTGATCGCCGTCTCCTGGGCTGTCTCCCGGTAGTAGATGTGCCTGACCCGGACCGGCTGGGTCTGGCCGATCCGCCAAGAGCGGCGGCTCGCCTGCCGCATCCGAAAGAGGTTGAAGGTGGTCTGGTAGAACACGATGGTTGGGAAGGCGATGAGGTCTAGGCCAGTCTCGACCAAGCCGGGGTGAACGATCACCACCTGAGCGCCCTGGCCGACCGCCTTCTCGAACCAGTCCTCCCGCTTCTCGGGGCTCACCGATGAAGGCAGCACCATGACGTTGAGTTCGGGGACCCCATCGGTCAGGATGCGATGGAGCCGGATGGTGATATTCCGGGTAACCGTGTCATCGATGTAGACCAGGACTCGTCGGTTCTGGCCGGTCTGCTCCCCCACTTCCTCCACCAGGGCCAGCTCCTTCGGGTAGATCACGTCCTCGGGAAGGCCCACGGGCGACGTGATCACCAGGCTCGGGTCCAGATGGCTCATCACGGGACTGTAGGCCGACTCGAAGGGCTGGTCCGGGTACAGCCGCCGCAGCACATTCAAAGCGGGCTGGTAGCGGAACCCCGGGTCCTCCTGGCCGAACCGGTTGTTCTTGATGTATTCCTCAAGAGGCTCGACGGTGTCTTTGTAGGCGGCACCCAGCTCCGGGGTCATATCGACCGCGATCACGTCCTCGTCAAACTCCGGGAGTGCCAGCCGCAAATCCTCAAGGCTGATCGTCGCCATAATCGGCAGAAGGAAGTCCGCGAACACGCTGGGGCTGACCCCGGGGCGCTCGTGCACCTGGGCCTTGTTGGCGGTGCTGGCCTTGCCGGTCTTGCCACGGTCATCCGAGAGCCGGTAGACCTTCTCGACGGTGCCGTACCGCTCGACCCAGGCCTGAACCTCTCCGAAGGTGAACCCTGCCTCAACCAACTTGGAGGCGTTGGTGCGGAAGAGGATGTAGGCCAGGTGGCTCGCGTAGCCGCCGAGAATCGTCCCGGTGCCCATGATCACGTCCTTGCACGCTGCGGCCAGGGTGCCCATCGCTGATCCCCGGTTGGTATCGCCCTTGTATTCGTGAACCTCGTCCACGATCAGGGTGTCGAACACGCCCCGGAGGTGCTGCTTCACGAACTGGTAGGGCCGGAAGTAGCGCTTGTCGCTAGGGGCCGACCCCGGCTCGCCCCGCATGAAGCTCTGCCGGTTGGCCTCAGCCTCCACGGCGGGAGCCCAGAGGACCGTCTTGCAGGAAGGGCACCGCTCGTTGCTCTTGCGGATCACCTTCACGAACGGCGCGGTCCAGACTTGGATGCTCGCGTCGCCATCTTCGTCGGCTTCCTCCTTCACGGTGACTAGGAACTCGCCGCAGTCGGGGCAGCGGTAGCCCATGAAGTCGGTCCCGAACTGCGCGGCCAGCTCGCCGCGAAGCCGGGTGGGGACGCCGCCGAAGGCCAGCGAAGCACTCCGAGCCATTCGGGACCGGGCCATCACGTAGAACTCGGGGCCGACCGGCCTGGTGCCCTCCAAGCGACGGAGGCGAACCATCTCGCTAAACGATCGGATGATCTGAACCCGCGAGCCCGGGATCGTCCCCTCAACCTCCCGAGCCCACTTCTGCACGAGGTGGGGTGGGCAGATCACGAGTGCCCGGAAGGGGGCCTGGTGCCGAAGGTACGCGACTCCGGCCATCATCAGGGTCTTGCCGACCCCCATCTCCCCGCTGAGGATCACGGCGCCCTGGGCGGCGACCGCCTTTGCCAAGCCCTGCATCACCAAGCCCTGGGCCGGGAATGGTGAGCGGTTGAGCGAGTTGAGCCGGGGATCGTCCTCGTCCTCGGCGGTGTGACGGGCGGGAAGCTCCTGGCCCAGGTAGCGCAGGATCGCCGGCCCGTGCTCCATTAGGTAGTCGTCGAGCTGTCCCGGGATGCTGTCGGAGTCGTAGCGGATGCGTGGGCTGGGGATCGCCACCTCGCCCGAGCGGACGGACTCTGACAGGACCTTGCTGATCGTGTCCTGGTCCAGCCTCAACGTCGCGACCTGGGCGTCGGGGTGGGCGAACGCCGCGGCGCAGTGGATGGTCGCCATCTTCAAGATGCCGGTCCGGGCCAAGATCGCCAGCAGCGCCGGGGCCTACTCGCTTGCCATAGGGACCGCGACGGCATCCCAGAGGATGCGCCAGACCGCGCACACCAGGTCACCGTCCAGCGCCAGCACCACGATCTGCCGCTGACCTTCCTCAAGGTGACGGGGATCGGTATGGGCTGAAGCGATCCCATGGGTCACTCCCTCGCCCAACTTCACCATCCGCTGTCTCTGGCCGCGCAACATCACGTCGGCCACCAGCTCACCACGCTCACCCTCTTTCTCGGACTACAAGCGGCATGACACTCGCTCGCGACCCTCCGAGGCCACGGCGAGGATGCCGCGGACGGCGGTGTCAGGACCAAGGAAGGAAGCGGCCACGGCGGTTTCATCGCCGTACTGATTGGAGGCCAGCGCCAGAAAGTCACAGTAAGCGCCCATCCGGGATTGGGATACCGAATACTCACCCCAGAGCGGAGCTTCGTGAACTGTCGTTGTTGCCATGCTCACCTCACCCATTTGCCACCTTGGCCTCGTCGTCATCGCCCTCGATGACCTCTCCCTCGGCGGCAGCTCCCGTAGAGAGATTGCGGATCACTCCTTCCACATCTAGAGTGTGAACTACGGGCAAGTAGCGAAAAGTCTCTGTGACGATCTCTCCGGTGCGCTCCCCATCCTGGTTGTAGGTTTCCTTCACGTCCTTGCTCATCACCCGTTGCACACTGCCTCGGATCAAGTGCTTGGACGCCTCGGTTCCGACGCTGCCATGGATGACACCCGATGCAACAATGAGAGCCAACATGCCACCGTCCAAGGGGATCGGGGGAAGGCCGCCTACCGCAAGCTCATCCAACCCCTTGTGAAGGGCTTTCGAGGGTGCGGCCACGAGGCCCCAGAGTGGCGACTTGGCGGCCATCAGCATCGCT
>PLDE01000281.1 GCA_003135035.1 Candidatus Dormiibacterota bacterium
TCGACCCACTCGCCGCCGATGAAGATCTTGCTGCGGTCCGGGCCTGCCACCATCTCTATGCGCCCTCCTGTGGGAGCGGCCCTGGGGCCGACCACTGTCTGACTCTAGTCGCTGCTTCCGCTCGCCCGTGCCAGCTCCTGCTCCAGAGTGTCCAGGCCCTGGAGCAGGAGGTCTTCGGGGATGTTGAGCGGCATCAGGGTCCGAATCACGTTATGCCCGGGCCCGGCCCGCAAGAGCAGTACCCCGTGGTCCCGGCAGCCGTCGATCACCTGCTGGGTCGCCCGGTCCGCCGGAGTTTTGGTCTCCCGGTCCTGCACCAACTCCAGGCCGGCCATGGCCCCGAGCACGCGCACGTCGCCGATCAGGGGATAACGACGCTGCCACTCCTCCATTCGCTCCTCCAGGATCGAGCCCAGCAGACTGGCCCTGGCGAGCAGTCCCTCGCCTTCGATCACGTCGAGAACAGCCAGTGCCGCCGCGCAGGCGACGGGGTTGCCCCCGAAGGTGCTGCCCAGCTGGCCCGCGGAGGGGGCATCCATGACCTCCGCGCGCCCCACCACCGCCGAGATCGGAAAGCCCCCACCCAGACTCTTGGCTACTGAGATCAGATCGGGAGCCACGCCACTGTGCTCGATGGCGAAGAACCTCCCGGTGCGGCCCATCCCGCTCTGGACCTCATCGGCGATGAGCAGGAGGTCATAGGCGTCGGCAATCCGGCGCAGTCCCAGGAGGAACTCCGGGGGGGCGGGGACAAAGCCACCCTCGCCCAGCACCGGTTCGATCAGGAGGGCGGCGATCCGGTCCACCGGCCAGCTCGTGCGCAGCGACTCCTCGAGTGCGTCGAGCGCTCGCACCGAGTCCCATCCCCGGTACTCGTAGGGGAAAGGAGAGCGGTAGATCTCCGGAGCGAAGGGTCCGAAGCCCTCCTTGTAGGGCTTGATTGCATCGGTCAGGCTCATCCCCATCAGCGTTCGCCCATGGAAGGCTTGGGTGAAGGCCACGATGCCCGGCCGCCCGCTGAATGCGCGGGAAATCTTGACCGTATTCTCGACCGCTTCCGCACCGGTGCTGAAGAGGATTGCCTTCTTGGGCTCGGGCCCGGGTGCCAACCGGCAGAGGCGATCGACCAGCCGCAAGTAGGGCTCGTAGAGGGCCACCTGGGCGGAGATGTGGATCAGCTTGTCGATCTGGAGGTGGGCGGCGGCGCGCACTTTCTCGTGGCCATGCCCGACGTTGAGAACGCCGATGCCGCCGCCAAAGTCGATGTAGCCCTGTCCCTCTTGACTGAACATGACCGACCCAGCCGCGCTCTCGGCCACCAAGGCGGCTGCGGGCATCAGTCCTCGGGGGATCGAGCGCTGACGGATTCCCGCCATCTCCGCCGAGAGCGACTGACCAGAAGCTTCGGCCATGGCTCGACCTTAGAGGGGTGGTCGCACCTCGCCTAGGTGCCCTGGGCGCAGAAAACGAACCGGACCCTTGTGCGCAGGGGACATCAGATTCACAGCCAGCTGGAGACGGAACTGCACGTCGGGATCAGTCAGGTCGAGATGAAGGAGATCTCCCGCCCTCTCCAGACGGTACCGCAAGGTGTTGGGATGGACGTGAAGGGCAGCCGCCGCCCGGCGACGATGAAATCCGTTAGCGGCCAGGCTAAGCAGGCTGGTCACCAAGGTCGCCCCTCCCTTCGCCATTCTTGCGGGACCCAGAAGTTGATCAAGAAATGCGTCGCGGGCCGTCTCGTCCCCGCTGAGGACTCGCAGAACGAGCATCTCCTCGTAGCGAAGGATCTCGCCTGGAAGGGCGTGGGGCAGGATGGAGAGCGCCTCCTGATAGCTGCGCCTGACCCCGTCGGGACCGAGCTGAGGCCGGCCCAACACCAAAGCGCTGGAAGGATGAGCGCCCGCTGCCTGCCAAAGCGAATCGGGGCTGGTCCGTCCGGTCAACAGGAACGCGACCTGATTGAGCCGACTCGAGGTGATCGGGATCTCACCCAGCTGGCCTAGCCTGTGGCGTAGCTCGTCGGCGGCGCGGTCTCGGCGCAGGACTCCCTCACGGGCGAGGGGGAGCTCGGCGTGGAACACCAGCACCCCGACCCGATAGGCCGCCTCGGGGAGGAACCCGAGCAGACGGGCGCGCTCCAAGTTGTGGGCGGTGGCGTCGAACTTCCCCTCCAAGAGGGCATCCAGGAAAGTGGCCCCCAGGCGCACCTCCAGTACTGCCAGCTGACGCTGGGTGGCGATGTGGAGCGCTGCCACGACCGCCGTATGTTCGGCCGCCCGCAGGTGCAGGTCGCTGAGTTCCTGGTCTCCCTCGACGATCCACACCGTGCCGACCAGCTCGTCGCGGAGCCAGATTGGGCAGACCACCCGTCCCAACAGTTGGATCTCCGGGTCGGCGGGAATCCGCACCGGCCCCGAGCTGCGTCGGATCCGATCGAGATGCCCGAGTCGGTCCAGTTGGGCCAGCACCTGAGCAGGCGATCTCCCCTGCTCCAGGGTGGCCCGACGCACCGGGTCCGACCCCTCGCCCCCGGGCCAGAAGGCCAGCACCTGCCAGTCTGGGTCCTCGAAGACGACCTCCCGATCGATCAGCTGCCCGAGGGTATCGAGCAGGTCCTGCAGACTGGCGGCGGTCACGGCGGCTCTGGTTAGCTCGCGGTGAATCCGAATCGACTGCTCGATGACCTCGTACTGCTCGGCCACGATGGTGCCGTTGACCGCCTGGGTCACCGTCGAGAAAGTGACCTCCCAGGGCAGCTCGAGAAGTGGCAGCCGGACGGTGTCCGCCGCTTCCTTGGCGGCGTCCGGAAAGTGCTCCAGGTACTTGGGCACGGCCAGTGCCACTCCGGCGAGACCCCGACCGCCGAGATCGCGGACGAGACGGCGCTGCTCTGCGGCGACCGCCGGCCAGGAGAAGCCTGTCGTCAGCAGGAGCTGTCCCGGGCTTACCCAGGGCAGGGGATCGGGTATGTCGACCACATTGGCCCAGCGGACTTCGCGCTCGATGCCGTCCCGGCCAGCGACCAGCTCGGCTTCCCCAAGCGCCGCCAGATCGAGCGCCTGGCTCAGCCGCACGCAGTCACCCCCACCAATCCAGCTTCGGTGGCAATTGTAGGCCCGCCCTCGGCACGGTACCTACGTCGTCAGTGGCTGGAGAGCCGGCGTACCAACGCACCCCCTTGGAGCGGCCGTCCGGTGCGCTCGCCTTGCTGGTCGAGCCGCGTCATCCCTCGCTGGACGAAGCGCACTCCCAGCCAACGAAGCGGCTCCGGTTCCCAGCTCGGCGAACGGTGGCTTACCAACGGAAGTCTGGTCAGGTCGGTGACGCGATCTGTGATCAGATCGGCTAGCGTCCTGCCCGCCAGATTGCTCGTCGCCACGCCGTGCCCGGTGTACCCGTAGGCGTAGCCCACCCCGCTCGACTTGTCAAAGCCAATCTGGGGAATCCAGTCGCGGGGCATTGCCAAGACACCTCCCCAAGAGTGCGTGAAACGCGTTCCTTTGAGCGCGGGAAACCACTCGTCAAAGGTGCGCCGCAAGCCGGCATGGGTGGCGGCGTGGTGCTCGCGGGCCGAACTGATCCGGGAACCATAGTCGTAGGGAGCTCCCCGACCACCGACCAGAATTCGACCTTCCCTGGTGCGCGCCAGGTAATCGACAGTCAGGCGCATCGAGGCGACGCACATACGATCGGTCCAGTTGATCGCGGCGAGCCGGTCCTCGGTGAGGGGCTCGGTGATGGTGATCAAGGAATACAGAGGTAGCACTCGGCGGTGATAACCCCGGAGTTGGGAGAGATAGGCCTCGAGAGCTAGGACGACCACTCCGGCAGTGACCCGTCCTCGGTCAGTATCGACCACCACCGGCTGTCCCGGCCTGACCCGAACCGCCCTCGTGTCCTCATAGATAGTTGCGCCTCTGCGCTCGACCGCTTCGGCCAGCCCGCGCACCGCCCGACCTGGATCCAGGGTCGCGCCATTGGGCGTGTAGAGGGCTGCCGCCACCCCAGCAACATCGAGTCGGTCCCGAGCCTCTGAGCCTTCCAGCCAGGTGTATTCGTCAGGGAGTCCCGCCGCCTGGTATGACCTCAGGTGCTCTCTCAGAAGAGGTACCTGGTAGGCGCCCCGCGCCAGCAGTAGCACCCCGGCTCGGTCGAAAGCAGCGTCTACCCCCTCCGCCTTGAGAGTTCGCCCAACTTCTTCTACTGTCTCGCTGAGAGCGCGCTGCAGAGCCAGGGTCTGCTCCTTGCCGAAGCGGGCCGTGAGCAGTTCCAGCCCGGCGTTGAGTTCAGGAACGCACCAGCTGCCGTTCCTTCCCGAGGCACCGAATCCGGCGACTTCACTGTCCAGAATCGCGATGCTTAGGGAAGGTTGGCGACGCTGTAACTCATAGGCGGTCCAGAGTCCGGTGAAGCCAGCCCCAACGATGGCCACGTCCACCTGGCAATCTCCGCCCAGCGGCGGCCGCCTGGGCAGGGGCCCAAGGGAGTCGAGCCAGTAGCTGATCGGGCGCGGCTCGACCACTCCGTTGGTTGGCGCTTCGACCCTCAACCCCTCACGTCCAGAGCCAGCTGACACGGCCGCATCGTCGATCATGCTAGCCCGTCTCCCTGGCTGCCTCGGCACTTGTGCCTAGAGGACAAATTCGGCGGCTGGAATATGACCACCGGCAACATAGACGCCCCTTGGCAGAGGCCACTACAGTTGGCCGGCAGTGGACGCCACCAGCCCTCCGTTGGGGACAATCGAGCGGCGGAAGGCCATAGAGGGCCCCACCCTCAAGGGCGACACACTCAACCTCTTCGACACGACAGCGATCGCCGTCGCCAGCGTGGCCCCCGCCTACACCATCGCGGCGACCATCTTCCTGCTCGTCGCCGCCGTCGGCTTTGGTTCTCCCGCGATGATCCTGATCAGCTTCATCCCGGTGCTCTGCATCGCCATCGCCTACTACTTCATGAACCGGCGCGACCCCGACTGCGGCGCCTCCTATGCCTGGTTGGCCCGGACCATGAATCCCTACGTCGGGTGGTTCAACGGCTGGGTTCAAACCGCGGCGAGCGTCCTCTTCTGCATCGCTGCCCCAGCTCTCGCCGGCACCAATACCCTGGCCCTCTTCGAGTCATTCGGGTGGATCGGCAGCAAGACCGCCAGCAGCACTCTGCTGACGGCGCTGATCGGTCTGGCGTGGCTGATTCTGGTCAGCGCCATGGTCATCTATGGGATTCGACTGACGGCCAATTTCCAGTGGATTATGGTCGGGCTGGAGTACTTGGTAGTCCTCGCCTTTTCGATCACTGGCTTAGTGCGGGTG
>PLDE01000267.1:0-193 GCA_003135035.1 Candidatus Dormiibacterota bacterium
GGCGCGTCTTGCACACGTTACCCTATGCGCCCGGTTGCCAGTGCAACTGGCACGGAGGCACCCCTCCCGCCTGGCAACCCAAGTTTTCAGGCAAGCAGGTACGATTGGCTCGGATGGTGGCCCGGCAACTCACGGTGGCCCACGCCGTAGGACAACGGGCTCGGTTGGCGCTGTTGCTCTATCAGCATCCGCG
>PLDE01000267.1:205-4348 GCA_003135035.1 Candidatus Dormiibacterota bacterium
GCGGCCAGCATCCAGGAGGTGGTGGCCGGCGAAGGCCTGACCATCAGCGTGCGCACGGTACAGCGCATCCCGGCCGAGGACACTCTCAAACCCTGGCACTATCGCAGCTGGATCCACCCTCGGGATCCCGACTTCCGGGCCAAAGCCGCAGTCATCCTTGACCTCTACCAGGGGGTGTGGCAGGGCCGCCAGTTGGGACCGGACGACCTGGTGGTGTGTGCCGACGAAAAGCCCGGAATCCAGGCCCGTCGCCACCGGGTGGAGGCGCCCCGGCCGGGGCGCCTGGGCCGGGTCGAGAGCGACTACCGGCGCTGCGGGGTACTCCAGTACCTGTGTGTGTGGGACGTGTGAAGCGGGCTTCCTTGGGGACGATGTGAGCCCAAGACCGGCATCGCCCCCTTCGGCCGCTTGGTGGATCAGGTCATGACCCAGGACCCTTACCGCTCGTCCCGCCGCGTCTTCTGGATCGTCGACAATGGCTCCTCGCATCGGGGCCGGAAGGCCGCCGACAGGCTGCAGAAGCAGTATCCCAACCTCATCCTGGTGCATACGCCTGTCCACGCATCCTGGCTCAACCAGCAGGAAATTTACTTCGGGATCATCCAGCACAAGGTGCTCACCCCAGCTGCGGCCCACGACCTTTCCGAACGGGAACGTCGCATCCTCGCCTTCGAAGCACGCTCACGCGCTCAGGCCCGCGCCTTCGCCTGGCGCTTCACCCGGGTTGAGTTCGAGCGCCGCCTCCACGAGCTTGCCGCGTGACCCCTCACGAACTTCTGGCGTGGACCACTTAGGGTGCATGGCGAACCTGACCTTGGAACGAATTCTAGGTATGAACTCCCTTATCGACCCGCCAGACAAATGCATCGAAGCACGGCATGACGCCGGAGCAGAGCATGAATGGAAACGCAACCAAGGGTTTGTGAGAGACAGCCGACTATCCGGAAGTCAAGTCGTAGAGCAAGACTACCGATTCCTGAGGAAGCCCAGGTAGAAAGCCCCGAACACCAAGACAATGCCAACATTTACTGCCAGCCGTTTCCAGAAGTGGTGTCTCAGGAATAGGAAATCTACGCCGACTATGATGGCTACCATCACGACCCCATAAAGCACGACAGCTACCTTTCCGCCCATTTCAGTTAAGACTCCTTTTGCTTCTGTCTAGCCTGGTGTTCCCACTCCGCCTTGACCATGGACGTTGAGTGTCCCAACGAGGCGACCACTTCATGGCGACTACTATCGACTACCTAACGTGGCTGTTGTAGGCGTAGCTGGCGCAGTCTGACGCTGACCAGACTATGCACTTTGGCCTGGTCACAAAACTCCCTCGTCTGGGCTGGACTCCTCAAGTAGCGATCGGAGCTCGCGGACGCAGCTAACTAGCTGAGGCAGGAGAGATCCATCCGGAGCGCAGCAGGCACCCTCTGAGATGAGCCGAGCCAGTTCCTTACCCGGGCGGGAGTGGGACTGGACGATGACCCCTACCTCGCCTTTGGCCGGGCCCTCTATTCCCATCTGACCGGTGGGCTGGAAGTGTCCCGACGGCGCCAGAGTTCCCACTGCGGTGGCCAGTTCCGAGTGCGCGCGCCGGGCGCCGCGCTGATAGAGGATCACCTGCGACCAGTCGCACTCCAAGTCCTGGTCGCCCGTCTCGCCGATACCGAAGCTGGCCAGGTGCTCCGCCAGGATTCCCGGTCTGCTCGAGCCCCGGGCACTCAGGCTGAAGAGCGGCACCGAAGCCACCAGCCGAGGGTTGATCTCGATGCACCAGATGCTGCCGCCCTCGCCGACCACCAGATCCAAGCCAAAGATGCCTCGATGGCCGAGGCGGCGGAGCCAGTCGCCAGCCCGCAGGGCCAGTTCATGGACTGCTTGGGCCTCCGGGACGGGTTGGCTGTAGTCGTTGCCGCAGGAACCCAGCGGGTGCGGTGTCAGGCTGGGCACGCCGGTCACCTGCAGGCAGGCAGGACCGACCAGAAGGCGGCTTGGGGAGACAACCCCGGTCACGGTCACCGGCGTGCCCAGGACCAGCTCGGCGATCCGGCAGGCCCGTCCCCGGAATCGCTGGAGGAGTTCTTCCAGGTCCCCGGCAGTCTTGGCCAGATAGGTCTGCTCGCCGGAGAAGCCTCGCGCGAGTTGGAAGATCAAGGGGGGCGTCAGCTCCTCGGCGGCGCCGAGGAGATTGAACCCGGCGACCCCAGTCCGGGTCGCCGGAATCGGCAGGCCGGCAGCGGGGGCCCCGCGGCTGAAGTAGCCCTTGTTCTCGATCCGGCGAGCGATCTGGGCGGGCGAGTTGGCCAGGACCACCCCGATCTCCCCAGCCATCCGCTCCACCTCGGCCGAGCTCTTCCAGACCAGAACTGCATCGGCACCGCTGCTGAGATAGCGGTGGACCTCGGCTCGCGCCAGGACGGCTGCGGTGGAGGCGGGACCGGAGCCTGCAAACCGATCCCATCTCGGTTCCTCCTCCTGAGAGAGTCCGCAGTACTCAGCACAGACGAGATCGAGGCGAGTGGCCAGAGCCGGTAGGGGGTCGGGCCCGACGAAGGCAACTCTCTCGGTGTGTGAGCTCATCTCGATTCGGACCGGGCAAAGCCGGCTCCCTCGAGCTGGCCGTCCAACTCCCGGGCAGAGTTGGCGGTGGGCAGAGGAGGGTCCTCAGGACGGGCGGTTTCCCGATCGAGCTGCGACTCGTCCCCAGTCAGGACGGCGATCCAACGACCCTGCGGTGGTCGGGCTGCTGCCGCCCGGCGCATGGCCGCCAGGGTGGCCAGACCTTCCCAGGACGTCCGCACGCCGTGGCGGACAGCGATCTCCCGCACGTCCTCCGCCTCTCCGTCGGTCACCCGCCAGCCGCTGCCGCCACTGCTGCGAACAGCCCTTCTCACCGCGGGGGCGAGGCGGGAGCGGTGGGTGCCGAGCTCCCCCAGGAGCGATGCAGCAGCCGCCGGCTCCTGCGAGGCCGGGAACCAGGGGCGCGTCAGCTCACCACCGGGGAAGCCCTCCACTACGTGCAACTGGGGGTGCTCCGGGGGCGGCAGGAGCTGGTCCAGCCCCTGAGCGATCCCGAGGGCGGCGGCACCGCTGTTGGAGAAGAGGAAGACTGCGGCTAGCGGCCCCGCCTCGACCAATTCGGCGGCGATCCCCCGATAGGCGTCGGGGGCGCGCCGATTGACCGAGCCTCGGAGGTCGGACAGGCCCCAGTTCTGCACAGCGTGGTGGAGCAGCGCGACCGGGCTCTCACTCAGGACAGTCAGCTGCTGATAGATCCTGAGCCGTTCTAACTTCAAACGAGGGGTCCTCGGCGAGACCAGGCTGAGCAGTCGAATCCCCCCCAAGGAGGCGTAGGCGGCAGCGGCGATCGCCGCGTTGCCCGATGAGGAGATCACCGCCTGGCGGCTTTCCGACGCGATCAGGGCAGAGCAGAGCAGGCTGAGGCAACGAGCCTTGTGCGACCCGGTGGGGGAGAGATCCTCCCGCTTGAGCAGCAGGTTGGGGATGCCCAGCTCCGTCCCCAGCTGGGGGGCCACCTCTAGTGGAGTCCGCCCCTCTCCGAGGGAGAGCTGAGAGGCTGCCGGTAGACTGACGCCGAAGAGTTGGGCGTGGATCCACTGACCTCGGGGCGGTGCCTGGGCCGCGTCAGGGCCAGGCATTGAGGAGGTCTCTGGTGAGTGCCGTCGGTGCTGTCGCTAAGAACTGTCCGGACTGCGGCAGTGAGCTTGACCTCGGCGATGTGGAGGAGGTCGGGGACCTCGTCGACTGTCCCAACTGTGGAGCCACCTTCGAACTGGTGGGACTCACTCCGCTCACTCTGGCGCCCTTTGAGGACGAGGAGAAGTAGCGCTCCGCACCGCCTGCCGGAAGCCGCCTTCTCGGTAGTGGGCGGTGAAGAATCCCGGGCAGGCGGGGGAGAGCAGCACCGCCTCCCCGGGCTGGCCCAGCTGCGTCGCCAGCGCGACCGCTTTCTGCAGCTTCTCCTCCCGGTGCACTACGTCATCGAGTCCCGCCCGGGCCAGCTCTCCGGCCAGACGGTCCGAGCCCGATCCGGGCAGCAGAACCACTGACCGGACCGCTCCTCCAACCAGTCCCGCCAACTCTGTGAATTCGATGCCCTTGTCTTCGCCTCCCGCGATCAGGACGCAC
>PLDE01000303.1:0-16379 GCA_003135035.1 Candidatus Dormiibacterota bacterium
GCGAAAGCCCTTGACCAGCTTCATCACCTTGCGGCGATGTTTGAGACCTCCAACCCCGCGTTTGACGCGTGACATTTTCTACGTCTCCTTTAAAGCAGATACGGAATCGTCGGCGCCAGTCGCTTCAGATCGCCCTTGAAGGTCGGCTGATCTTTGCGGAACTTGCGCTTGCGCTTCTGGCTCTTCTTGCTCAAAATGTGGCCGCAACCGTCGAATTGATGACGGTGCAGCAACTTGCCGGTCCCCGTCACCTTCACGCGCTTGGCGGTTCCTCGGTGGGTTCGAATCTTAGGCACTGGTCTGCTCCTCAGGTACGGTCTCGACGACCGTGGGCTTTTGCTCTTTTTCGCGAGTGGTGGAATACTTCGGCGGACCGGTCGGCGTCGCACGCGGCGCCAGAATCATGAACATGTTCTTGCCCTCGAGCCGCGGCTCGCGCTCCACGATTGCCAGAGGCGTCATGTCTTCGGCCATGCGATCGAGCAGCCGGCGCCCGAACGACGTATAGGTAATCTCTCGACCGCGAAACATGATCGTCACTTTGATCTTGCTCCCGTCGAGCAGCAGCCGCTCCGCCATTCTTGCTTTCGTTTCATAGTCATGCGTCTCGATCTTGGGCCGCAGCTTCACTTCCTTTAGCTCGACGTGGCGCTGCTTTTTGCGTGTGTCCTTGTCCTTTTTTGACTGCTCGTATTTCAAGCGCCCGAAATCGGCGATCTTGCAGACCGGCGGTTGAGCCGTCGGCGAAACTTCGATCAAATCGAGTCCGGCGAGTCGTGCGCGCGCCAACGCGTCTTCGGTTGGCAGAATTCCGAGTTGTAGGCCGTTTTCGTCGATCACCCGAACCGCACGAATGCGAATCTGATCGTTGACGCGCAGGGGTCTTGCTATGAGCTCATCTCCAAAAAAAAAGGGCGCTGCCGGAGCAACCCCACTGCGGAGAAGCGGTCCCCGCTGTTCGTGTTCGACCGGATCGCCCGAAGGCATCCGGTGAGCGGAGCGACCCGCTGCTTCGGCTCGCCAACCATATCACGCCGGGGCAGGGGAGTGTCAAGGGGCGCGCAGCGAGCCTACCGCGTCGGCAAAGCGGTCGAGAAAATAGGCAATTGCCTCGTCGTCGATGACCAGCGGCGGTGCGACACGCAGGACATACTCGCGCGTCTCCTTCGCCGCCACGCCCCGCTCGAGCAGAGCCTCGGCGAGCCGGCTGGCCGGGACGCTGAGCTGCACGCCCAGCAGCAGCCCGCGCCCCCGAATTTCGGTGATTAGCGGCGACCCAAGCCCGCGCATTCCCTGCATGAGGGCAGCCCCCGCGTAGCGCGCCCGGGCCGCGAGATTTTCAGAGACGATTACGTCGAGCGCGGCGTCGGCCACCGCACAGCCCAGCGGGTTGCCGCCGAAGGTGCTGCCGTGGTCTCCGGGTACCAGAACGTCCGCCCTCTCACCAACCAGCACGGCCCCGAGGGGGAGGCCCCCGGCCAGGCCCTTGGCCACGGTCATGATGTCCGGCACGATGCCCGCCTGCTGGTAGGCCCACATGGTGCCCGAACGCCCCATCCCACTCTGGATCTCATCGAGAATGAGCAGCGCGTTGTGGCGGTCGCAGAGCGCCCGCAGCTGACGCAGGTAGTCGTCCTCAAGCGGGAAGACGCCGCTCTCGCCCTGGATCGGCTCGACCAGCACCGCCACCGCTTCCCGGTCGGGGTCGACCAGGGCTGCTTCGACGGCTGCCAGATCCCCTTTGGGGAGCTGGCGGAAGCCGTCCGGCAAGGGACGGAAGGGGTCGCTGTGATGAGCGTTTCCGGTCGCCGCCAGGGTTGCCAGCGTGCGTCCGTGGAAGGCGCCCTGCAGGGTCAGGATGTGGAATGCGCCATCACGGTTGCGCTGGCCCCACTTACGGGCAATCTTGATCGCCGCCTCGTTGGCCTCGGCTCCGCTGTTGCCGAAGAAGACCCGGCCGGGAAAGGCGGACTCGACAAGTCGGGCCGCCAGCTCGATCTGGGGTTCGGTGTAGTAGAGGTTGCTGGCGTGGATCAGACGCTGCAGTTGCGAGGTGGCGGCCGCCACCACCTCGGGGTGGCAGTGCCCGAGGACATTGACCGCGATCCCCCCGACCAGGTCGAGCAGTCGGCGGCCATCGTCCGTCTCCAGATAGCAGCCCTGGCCTCGCACCACGGTCAGCGGGAGCCTGGTGTAGTTGGCCAGGAGAACGGCTTGAGCCAGCTCCCGGGTAGGCAGCCGAGTTGTCTCAGGCATCATTCGGCACCGGCTCGATCATGGTCCCCACGCCAGCCTCAGTCAGCAGCTCGAGCAGAATGGAGTGCGGTTGCCGCCCGTCAACGATGTGGACGGTGACCCCGGCTCGGGCCGCTCGGCAGGCCGCCTTGAGCTTGGGGATCATCCCGTCGGCGGCGGCTCCGTCTCTTTCCAGGACCTCAGCCTGATCCACCGTCAGCCGGCTCTGGAACTGACCCTGGCGGTCGCGTACCCCCGGTACATCGGTGAGCAGGAGCAACTTGCTAGCCCCCAGTTCTGCTGCCAGGGCGGCCGCGACCGTGTCGGCATTGACGTTGTAGGAGAGGCCGTCATAGCCCAGCCCCACTGATGCGACGACCGGGATCATGCCCCGATCGGTCAGGGCCAGCACCGGCTCGGAGTTGACCTCCTGGATCTCCCCGACCCGGCCCAGGTCTTCACCATTGGGCCCGGCCTGGGGGTGGACCAGGATGCAGGGGCCGTCCTCTCCGGAGAGCCCCATCGCCTTCCCGCCCAGCCGGTTGATGGCCCCCACCAGATCGGGGTTGATCTTGCCGGTGAGGACCATCTTGGCCACCTCCATGGTCCGCTCGTCGGTCACCCGCAGGCCGTCGACAAACTGGGTGCTAAGTCCCAGGGCGGACGCCATGGCGGTGATCTCCTTACCACCGCCATGGACGAGGACCGGCTTGAGGCCGACGAAGCGAAGCAAGACCAAGTCCTGGAGGACGGTGTCCCGGGCCGACCCCTCCTCCATCGCCGCGCCGCCCAGCTTGACCACCACCAGCAGATCCTGGAAACGGCGTATGTAAGGGAGCGCCTCGACCAGAACCTGGGCCCGTTTCAGGGCGTTGGCCTGGTCCAGCGCGAAGGTAGAATCAGGTTGAGTAGCTGGCATTGATCCTCACGTATTCCGAAGTGAGATCACAGCCCAGGGCCGAGGCCTCGGACTCCCCCACCCCCAGGTCTATCTCGATGGTGAGTCTGGCCTCCCCGAGCGCAGCCGCCACCTGGTCCAGGGCGACGGGGATGGGACGGCCCATGGCGAACAGCTCGTATCCGGCTATGCACAGGCGGCAGCGGTCGAGGGCAAAGTCGGCGCCGCTGCGACCGATGGCCGCCAGAACCCGGCCCCAGTTGGGGTCGCCGCCGTGTATGGCGGTCTTGACCAAGGCCGAGGTGGTCACCGTTCGCGCCGCCTGCGCCGCCTGCTCGGGATCCGCCGCGCCCCGGACCCGAACTTCGAAGACCTTGGTCACCCCCTCGCCGTCGGCCACGACCTGCTCCGCGAGATCGAGCAAGACTGCCCGGAGCGCACCGGCGAAGAGCTCAGCCTCGGGCGTCCCTGGCCCGAGTTCAGGACCACCGGCGGCGCCGTTGGCGAGGACCAGGCAGCAGTCGTTGGTGCTGGTGTCGCCATCAACGCTGATCGTGTTGAAGCTGGCCCGCACCGCCCCGCCCAGGAGCTCGGCGAGTGGCTCTGCCTGAATGCGCGCATCGGTGGTGACGAAGGCCAGCAGGGTGGCCATGTCGGGATGGATCATTCCCGACCCCTTGGCCATGCCCCCCACTGTGTGGGTGATCCCGGCCACGGTGAATCTGGCCACCGATTCCTTGCTCCGGGTGTCGGTGGTCATGATCGCCTCGGCAGCGGCCTGGCCCTGGTTCGAATCCGGACTCTGACCAGCCTGGTGGATGGCCGCCCGAATCCGCTCCATGGGCATGCTCCGACCGATCACCCCCGTCGAGGCAACCAGCACCTCTCCAGGCTCGCAGTCGACCACGTCGGCGGCGGTCTGGGCCATGCGCAGTGCGTCGGCCAGGCCCTGGGACCCGGTGCAGGCATTGGCGTTGCCGCTGTTGACGACCACCGCCCGGGCGGCCCCCTTCTTCAGATGCAGTTGGCTGACCACCACCGGGGCGGCCTTGACCCGGTTGCGGGTGAAGACTCCCGCCGCCGTGGCGCGCGTATCGCTGATCAAAAGGGCCACGTCGGCACGGCGCGAACCTTCGCCGCGGACATCCGCACAGCCGATCCCGGCGCGGAAGCCCAGGGGCGCGGTTGCCCCGCTTGCCTCGGCGCCCGCTTCGCGCGCCACGCTCACGGCCACTGGGCCGCTCCTTCGAGACCCGCCCGGGGGTCGAGGCCGAAGCGCAGATTGAGCACCTGGATCGCTTGCGAGGATGCCCCTCTGCCCAAGTTATCGAGCACGGCCGAAACCACGAAGTGCCGTCCCTGCTGCGCCAAACTGACCCAGCAGAGGTTGGTATGAGAGGTCTGCTTGCTGGGAATCGGCGTCTCGGCCAGCCGCACAAAGGGCTGGTCCCGGTACTGCTCCCGGTAGGCGTCGCGTAATTGCTCCAGGGTCACGCCCGGACCGGGCCGGAGGTAGCAGCTCACCTGGATTCCCCGGGTCATGGGCACCAGGTGCGGTACAAAGGTCACCGCGAAAGGCTCGCCCTGGAGGTCGCCCAGCACCTGCTCCATCTCGGGTTGATGGCGATGGCCGCCTACCGCGTAGGGCTTGACCGATTCGTTCAGCTCGGTGAAGAGGTAGTCTGCCAACGCGCTGCGACCAGCCCCGCTGACGCCGGTCTTGCCGTCAACCACCGCTTCCGGTTCAACCAGTCCGCGGCTGGCCGCCGGGCCACAGGCAAGCAGGACCGCGGTGGAAAAACATCCGGGCAGAGAGAGAAGCTGAGCCGCCGCGATGGCCTTGGGGCGGAGCTCGGGCAGCGCCAGCACCGCCCCATCCAGGAGTTCCGGAGCAGGGTGGGCGACGCCGTACCAGTGGGCGAACTCGTCCGCCGAGCGGAGCCGAAAGTCCGCCGACACATCGATCACCACTGCGCCCTGAGCCAGCCAGCCGCCGGCCTGGCGGGCCGCTTCGCCAGCGGCCGAGGCGGTGATCACCACGTCGCAATCTTCAGCCTCGATGGTTTCCGCCAGCACCAGGTCGCAACTAGAGCCGGGGAAGACTTGGGCGTGGCTGCGCCCAGCCTGCGTCTGAGAGGCGACCGCGACCAGCTGCGCTGTGGGGTGCGCCTGCAGTAACGCCACGCAGCCGGCGCCGGCGTATCCGGTCGCCCCCACCACCGCTACCCGCACGGAATCGCCGGTCCCAGCGTTCACGAAATCATGATTGCATATTTATGCAGGGGCGGGACAGGCGGGCGGCTCCCCGGCCCCGACGAGACGGCCGCGGCCAGCCGCACTGTCAGGACTCAGCCGGCGTCTCGTCTGGTCAACGCTCCAGTATTGGGGCTTGGGAACGGGCAACCGTGCCGAGCCAGGCAGCACCTCCAGCCGCTAGATTGCCCGAACACACATCAACATGACTACTCAACCCCTCCGGCGCCCCACAGCCCCCGCCCGCTCGAGCGCGGCCCTTCCGCGAGCCGCGGGCAGCTCCGAAGGTCCCGTCTTCTGCCCGCCTCCGCCCCAGACACTGGCGGACCTGGGCTTGCCCTTCTCCTTCATCTGCGATCTCGTGCTCAAGATCCTCTACTTCAACGG
The DNA here is from genome assembly GCA_003135035.1 of Candidatus Dormiibacterota bacterium. Classification (GTDB taxonomy): domain Bacteria; phylum Chloroflexota; class Dormibacteria; order Aeolococcales; family Bog-877; genus Bog-877. The sequence continues at coordinate 5,774 of PLDE01000303.1, forward strand.
CAACCTGATGGGCCGCGAACTGGGCTCGCTGGTCTGTCTTCCCTGGCCGGTGACCGCCGAGGCGCTTGCCTTCTTGACGTCGGAGAGCTTCTGCGGCACGTCTGGCGCGCGCGGCCCGACCGGCGCCCACGAGGACTTCGCCGAAGGCCTCGAATACATGATCAGCGCCAGCGGCAGAGAGCGAGCCCGCGAGGTTATGCAGCTGAGCCAGTACGCCGGACCGGCTCCCGTACCCATCGACGACTACCTGGCCAGCGCCCGCAGTCTGGCGAGCGACACCGGCCAGATCAGAGCCAGCTCGATGACTCAGGCTCTGGGGGAGCTGGTGCTCGACCCCTCGGTGGTTGACATCGTGGGCGCGGCCCTCACCGCCCGCCAAGCTCTCTTCCTCTTCGGTCCTCCGGGGAACGGCAAGAGCTCGATCGCGGATTCCTGCGCAGCCGTGCTCGGCAATCCCATCTTCATCCCCCACGCGCTCTACGTCCACGGCGAGGTGGTTCGGGTCTTTGACCCGGTTCACCACCGGCCGGTCGACGGCCCCCCGATCCTGCATGACCAGCGCTGGTCGCTGGTCTATCGCCCCGTCGTACGGACCGGTGGCGAGTTGCGGGCCCAGCAGCTGGACCCTGCCTTTGACAGAGTCCTCGGCTTTTACGAAGCGCCCCTCCAGGTCAAGGCCAACGGCGGGATCTTCCATGTCGACGACTTTGGGCGCCAGATGATCTCACCCCGGGAGATCCTCAACCGGCTGATCGTTCCCCTGGAGACGGGAGTCGACCATCTCAACATCGCCCGAGCGGGAACCACGGTCAGCGTTCCCTACGCCACCATCCTCTTGCTCTCCACCAACCTCGACCCCTCGGAGCTGGTGGACGAGGCGTTCCTGCGCCGGGTGCGCTACAAGGCTCTGGTCGGCGACCCCAACCCAGCCCAGTTCCGCACCATCTTCCGCCAGGTCTGCGCCAGCAGCGGGATCGCCTACCAGGAAGCTGCGGTCGACTACCTGCTCGAGACCCACTACCAGCCCCTCGGGCGACCGCTGCGAGGGTGCCAGCCGCGCGACCTGGTGGGCCAGATCGCCAGTACGGCTCGCTATCTCGGGCTGAAGCCGGAACTGAGCCATGAGTTGATCGACCGGGTCGCCCATTCCTACTTCGCCGATTTTCGTTATGCGGCGGGCGTGGCTCCAGAAGCCGAGCCCCCTCCCGCCTAAAACGTCGGCCAGAGTGCCCGTTTCGGCGGACCGAAAGCCGGGCTAGGGCTGCCTCGGGGTGCCGAAGACTTCCGCAAGGGCCTTTTGGGCCCGCGCCGACCCCGACTTGCCAGCGCGCCGCACGATGGCTCGGTCCACCTCGGCGACCGCCCCGAAGACGCTCTGAGCCGCGCTCCGGCCTCGGGCCGTCAGGGCGAGCCGGACCAAGCGGTGGTCGTCGCGGTCAGAGCTGCGGCGCAGATAACCCCGCTCCACCATGGCGTCACTGAGACGGCTGACGCCCTGCTTGGTCGAGCGCAGGGTGTCCGCCAACTCACCGACCGTCGCCGGTGCCTCGCTCAGGGTCGCCAGGAGCCGGCTGCCTGAGCGCGGCACGTCGCCGAAGCCGTGCTCGAGCAGGCCCTCGCGGATGGCCTGCCCATACTCGAAGAGGCCTCGGGAGAGCAGGAGCAACAGATGAGGATCGGCCCGACGCGGCCCGCGGTTGCGCGGAGAACTCACCGGCCCAGGATACCGCCTTTATGAGAAGTCGTCACCATGGTTGACAGTAATCAATGCTGACCGCTACCCTGGTGGCAAACCTCCGCTGCCGCAGCGGTGACTCAATATTTCCACTGATAAGTGGGCTTTTGGAGTAGATGTGGGGTCATCCCCGGAGCGCCGCCAACCCCGGATCACCGTTCCCACGCTGGGCCTGATCGCCAGCGCCGGGGTGGTGATCTACCTGGCGATTGACATTCTGCTGGCTTTTCTGCGGCCCGATCTGAGCCTGCTCCATCGCGCTGAAAGTGACTACGGAGTGGGGCCCTACTCCTGGCTGATGGACATCAACTTCCTCGTTCGAGGGGCGCTCTCGCTGGCCCTCGTCGCCGCCCTGCTCCGTCTCGCCGGCGGTACCGGCCGGCTGCGGCTGGGGGCGGGATTCCTGGCCGTCTGGGGCATCGGCTCAGCGCTGCTCGCCTTCTTCCCCGACAACCCACCGGGGACCAAGGTCACCGCCGCGGGGGTAATCCACCTGGATCTCGCCTTGCTGGCATTTCTCTGCGCAGTGGTCGGCACCATCGTGCTCGCCATCGGCCTACGCCATTTCCCCCCATCGCGCGCTCTGGCTGGATTCCTGCTGGTGGTGGCGGTGGCGGCGACCATTCCGCTCGCACTTCTGGGCCATACCCACTTCCGGGCCCACACCCTGGACGGGCTCTACGAGCGGATCTTCCTCGGGCTGGAGTTGCTCTGGATCCTCATCGTGGGCATCGCCATCAGGCGAGCCTCAGAGGGCGGCCCCGGGTAACTGGCGAAGCTCCATAATCGCGCCATGCTTCGGCGGGCCCTGAGCCGCCAGTCGCGGACGCGGCAGCTTTGGGCGTCCGACTCCTCCCTGGTGGAAGCCTGCCTTGAGGAGCATCCCCTGGAGACGGTCTTTCTACGCAGCGAGATCCGTCAGGGAGCTCTCCGCCAGGGCTCGCTGCTGGGCGTTGAGCGCGGCGGGGAGCGCCGGTTGCGCGGTGTCTTGATGCACGGCCCCCTGGTGGTGCCCTGGGCCCCCGACCCGCGCGACCTGGACGCCCTGGCCCGAGCCCTCCGTCCTCACCTGCCCTGGATCCAGCTGATGGTCGGTCCCCAAGACCAGGTGACCAGACTCCAGGAGCAATTGGCCAGCCAGCTGCCGCCGGTTCGAACGCTGCGGGCGGAGCAGCCTCACTATGCCCTCGACTTCGGTTCGGTCGTTCCCACTCCCAGCGATCCTCCCCCGATACGCCGGGCTCGCACCGACGAGTTGAAGAAACTGGTCGAGGCCGGCGCGGCCATGCATCTGGAAGAGGTGGGCTTCGATCCCATGACAGTGGATCCCTCGGGTTACCGCGAGCGGGTTCTGGCCCTGATCCGGCGCGGCCGCCTCTACGTGTGGATGGAGGGCGACCGGGTAGCGTTCAAGGCGGAATGCTCATCGGTGACGCCGGAGGCGGTCCAGCTCCAGGGGGTGTGGACCGATCCCGAGCTGCGCCGACAGGGACGAGCCAGCCTGGCGATGGCCACCCTCTGCAACATGCTCCTGGCGGAGACGGAGTGGGTGACACTCTTCGTCAACGATTTCAACGACACCGCCATCCGCGTCTATGAGCGGACCGGTTTCAAGCGCATCGGCAGCATGCGCACGGTGCTCTTCTAAGCTCATCGCTGGCCTGCCTGCTGCCAGTTCAGCCCGGCGGCGAATGCACCAGTCGAGCCCGGCGGTTGGCGAGCGCTGGGCCGCTCACCATCAGGACCACCCCGGCGGTGATGAGCAGCGCCGCCAGGCCTGCGGTTGGGGTCAGGCCCTGTCCGAGAATCAGCCATCCCAGCCCCAGGGCGACGATCGGGTTGACGTAGGCATAGGTGGCCACCGTGCCGGCCGGCAGGTACTTGAGGGCATACGTGTAGCAGGTGTACCCAGCGATCGACCCGCCGGTAATCAGCCAGGCGTAGGCGAGGAAGAAGGGCGTGCCGAGATGGGCCCAATGCAGTTGGCTGCCCTCCCCGGTCAGGAGCCCGACCAGGAGCAGGCCGAGCCCGCCAACCATCATCTCCACCGACGACACCAAGAGCACGTTCCGTGCCAAGGGTGCTCGCTGGCCGGAGAGCGAGCCGATGCTCCAGAAGACCGCCGCCGCCAGAAGTCCCACCGCCGGAAGCAGGCTGATGTGCCCGGCCGAGCGGGGATCGACCAGCACGGCAACTCCGCCCAGGCCGACCAGGACCCCGAGCCAGCCCACGGCGCCAGGCCGTCGAGCGCCCTTGAGTGTGAGCGCGATCAGGGCCATCCAGAGGGGAACGGTGGCGATCATCAGGGCCGCCAGCCCGGAATGAACCTTGAGCTCCCCGAGGGAGACCAGGCCGTTGCCGCCGAGCAGGAGGAAGAGCCCGACCACCCCGGCGCTGATGGCCTCACGACGGGTGGGCATCTGCCATCGCCCGATTCCGTGCCGCCAACCACCCTCATGGCCGGCGACCAGGTAGAGAAGGATGCCGGCCAGGACGTAGCGGCTGCCCGCCATCAGGAGTGGCGGGGAATACCGTATGGCCACCTGAATTCCTGTGTAGGTGGAGCCCCAGAGCACGTACACCGCGGCCAGGGCCGCCCAGGCCCGCAGGCTGGTTCTGCTGGAGTCCCCGTCCCGGGCGGCGCCGACGCTCACCTTGCCACCCTCGCTAGTGGCGCCCGACGATGCCGATACGGCAGCGCCCAAGACTCCCGAGCTGGGGCGGAGGCCTAGTCAGGCGGCGTCGACCTGAGAGCCGGATTCGACTCAGTATTCATCCTCGGGCCGGACGTCTTCGTCGACGTCATCCGGCTCCGCCTCTTCGGCGGGTTCTTCGAACTCGCTGAAGCCCTCCTCCAGCTCGTCGGCCCCGGCGTCCGGGGCCGGGGCAAGAATGTCCTCTTCGTCCTCCGTCGTCGAGCTAGGCTCCTCGTCGCGGGGAGTCACCGGCTCCTTGGCATAAGCCCGATAGGGGATCTCCTTGACCTTGCGCACTGGGAAGGAGTTCGTGCCCGCGAGTTCGGGAGCCTGGTAGATCTCGCGAAGGATGACCTGGACCCCGGAGCCATCGACGTGAGTGATCGCCCCGGCGTAGCGGTTGCCACTCTTGCTCAGCTTGAGGATGCGCTGGGAGATACGCGGCTCGACCCCGCCCAGGTCGACTCCGCGCAGAGTCCGGACCGCCACCTGATCATCGCCCACCTCGACCGTGATGGGGTCGCCAGGAGCTACCTGACTGGGGTCGATCCCCGCCCCCAGGATCACCTTGGTAATCGCCGTCTTGCCCGGCTCATCGGTGAATACCGCCACATCGACAGAGGCGGAGACGGGAGCCACCTGCCCCTTGGCGGCATGGCGTTCGGCCAGCTTGGCGAGCTGGCGGCGGGCTATCTGGTTGGCGGGATTGGCCGCCAGGGTCGCGGTGTAGGCGGCCCCGGCCTCCTCCAGCCGGCCCAGCTCGAGCAGGGCCTTACCGCGACGGTTGCTGATCTCCTCGTCCGGGCCGAAGCGCTCGACCAGCTCGTCGTTGACAGCGAGGGCCTCCTGCCAGCGACTGGCCAACGCCAGGTTGACCGCATCCTCGGCGGCCTGGATCTTGGATTTTGGGAATTCGCCAACTTCAGCCAAGGCTGCCGTTTCTCCTCATCAGGATGGTCGAAGCGCGAGTGTCGGTGGATCTAATCGCGGTTCTCAGGAATCGGCCGGGAGCCACCCGATGGCGCCCGCGGGCGCACACATTAGCGGCCTCACCCCTGAGGTGCTGCGAGCCGCCATATGATACCGGCAGGCTGCTCCAATGCCGGCCGCTGTAATAGCCTGCTGATCAGCCGAGGTCCCTTCGTTTTCATGCCCTCCAACAATCACAAGCCCGCCGCCGTCCAGGTCCTGGCTGTTGCCAACCAGAAGGGCGGAGTGGGCAAGACCACAACGGCGGTGAATCTGGCCAGCGCCCTGGCCGAGCGGGGAGTTCGCGTCCTGGCGGTCGACCTCGATCCCCAGGGACACCTGACGGTCAACATGGGCGTCTCCCATCCCGACGACCTGCGAGTCACCGTCTACGACATGCTCTGCGAGCATCAGGTTTCGGCCGCGGATATCCGTCTCCACTCCCCCGGGGTGGGGGTCGACTTCCTGCCCTCCAACGTGGAGCTGGCGGGAGCTGAGCTGCAGCTGGTCACCGAGATTGGCCGGGAGTCGGTGCTGCTGGAGAAGCTGACTCCCATCCTGCCCGACTACGACTTCGTCATCATCGACTGTCCCCCCTCCTTGGGACTGCTCTGCATCAACGCCCTGGTCGCGGCCACCGATGTGGTCATCCCCCTCCAATGCGAGTACTTCGGCATGAAGGGTATGGAGCAGCTGCAGCGCACCATCGAGCGGGTCCGCGTCAAGCTCAACCCCCGCTTGCGCATCAACGGCATCCTGCCGACCATCCACAAGGGTCGGACGGTGCACGCCAACGAGGTGCTCAACGACGTGCAGTCCCACTTCGGCAATCTGGTCTATCCCTTCCAGGTGACGGACAGCATCCGTTTCGCCGAGTGCCCTCTGGCGGGCCAATCGATCCTCCAGTACGCCAGCGAGTCTGACGGTGCCGCAGCCTACCGTCAGCTCGCCGAAGCGGTACTCTCCCGGAAAGGACACTGAGATGGCATTCAAACGCGCCAGCCTGAGCGGGTCAGCCCAGCTCTTCCAACCGACCAAGGTGCCAGCGGCGGACCAACCCGAGACGTCCTTCGAGCCCCTCCCCTTGCGGCCTCGCCCAGCTGTCCCGCTACTCGACGACGAGGACCGAGAGGAGGGGGATCAGGAGCCGGTGCTGGTCTCGGAAATCCCCAGCATTCCCATGCCACACGGGCACCTCTACCGGTTCAGCGACGACGACGTCGAGATCCTCCTGAACGCCCTCCAGCACGCCAAATTCCCGCACTCCTATCAGAGGCTGCCCAAGCCGGCCATGGATGAGTTCGAGCAGTTGGAGGCGCTCCGCCAGAAGATCGTCGACCAGCGCGAGGTCAGCGGCTGAGCGCGGAGCAGGCGCGTCCCCGACTCCAGATCGCGAGGGTTCGGGTGACCGGCACGGCGGAGACCAACTGCTACGTGGTGGCCTGCGCCAGGAGCAAGGAGGCGGTGGTCATCGATCCCGGCGCCGACGTGGCCAAGATCGTCGAGCAATGCCAGGGGCTGACCGTACGCCACCTCTGCTGCAGCCACGGTCACCGCAACCACGCCACCGCCAAGGAGGATCTCAAGGCCCAGGTGGGCGGCGAAACAGCGCTCAGCCTGCTCGACGCCAAAGCCTACCTGCGCTCGGCGGATCACTACCTCAATGACGGCGACAAGCTGCCCTTCGGGGACTTCGAACTGGAGGTGATCGCCACCCCGGGGCACAGCCCCGGCTCGCTCTCCTTCAAGGTCGGCAATCACCTCTTCACCGGCGACACCCTGCTCAAGGGGAACATCGGCCGGACCGACCTTCCCGACGTCGACGTGCCCCGGCAACTGGTCTCGGTGCTCTCCCGGCTGCTGGCCTTCCCCGAGAACACGGTCATCTATCCCGGTCATGGCAGCACCACCACGGTGGGCCAGGAGCGCCGGGAGAACGTGGCGGTGCAGATGCTGCGGCAGGTGGGCTGAACAGCGCCGCCTCGGACCTGGCAAATCGCTTCCCTACACTAGCCCTGTGGTAATCGGCAGCCTGGTGCTGACCCTGCATCTGCCGCAAAGCCGGTCCCTCAAGGCCAAGCGTCAAGTGGTGAGCTCCCTGACCCACCGCGTCCGGCGCCAGTTCAACGTGGCCGCCGCGGAGGTCGAGAGTTTGGACTCCTGGCAGCTGGCGGTGATCGGCATCACCTGTGTCAGCAACGATCGCCGGCACGCCGATGAGATGCTCAACAAAGTGGCCAACTGGGTCGCCGAGGACGCCGGTGGCGGTGAGGCCCTGCTCACCCGTCAGGACATCGAGCTGATCCAGGCGTGACTCCGCTGATCGGAGTGATTCAGATCGGGATCGATCCAGTCTTCCATCTCGGACCACTGACCATCCATTGGTACGGCGTCGGCTACGCGGTGGCCATCCTGGTCGGGCTCCAGGTGGCCTTGCCCTACGCCGAGCGCCACGGGATCCCTCGGAGCAAGACCGGCTGGGTCGCCTTCTGGACCATCGTCATGGCCCTGATCGGAGGCCGCCTCTTCTACGACCTCCAGTCCGGTGCCGCCTACTACTTCACCCACCCCCTGGAGACGTTCGCCGTCTGGCAGGGGGGAATGGCGTTCTTCGGCGCCATCTTCCTGGGCAGCGCCACCTTGCTCTTCATGGCCTGGCGGGAGCGGGTCAATTTCTGGGTCCTGCTCGACGCCGCGGTCCTCTTCGCCACCATCGGCCAGCCGATCGGGCGGATTGGCAACATCCTCAACGGCGACATCCTCGGCTACCCATCCAACCTGCCCTGGGCCACCGCCTACACCAACCCCAACAGCTTCGCCCCCCGGCTCTACGTCGGCTACCAGCCGGCGGCCGCCTACGAGGCGTTGCTGATCCTCCTCGTCTTCGGCCTGCTCATCTGGTTACGTCGCCGGGGAGTGGCCGACGGGGTCATCGGGATCACCTACATGGTGCTCTACCCGATCACCCAGATCGGGATCTTCTTCCTGCGCAATCCGGTCAACGTCCCGATCATCGCCTTCGGCCTCAAGCAGGCTCAGCTGACCGCCCTCGGCGTGCTCGTGCTCGGGGTGCCGCTCCTGATCTGGGCCTGGCGGCGGACGAATCGGCGGCCGGCGCCAGCTCCTGTCCTGGCCCCCCAACCTCCCAGCGCTTGAACGAAGAGGCGACCCCGGGACTGGTGGAATTCCAGCGCACCCTCCCCTTCCAGATGGATCCCTTCCAGCGGGAGGCGATCGCCGCTCTGGAGCGACACCAGGGGGTTCTCGTCAGCGCCCCCACCTCGAGCGGTAAGACGGTGGTCGCGGAGTGGGCGATCTGGCGCTGTCTGGAGGCGGGCGGCCCGGCGAGCGGGGAGCGCGTCCTCTACACCTCGCCCCTCAAGGCGCTCTCCAACCAGAAGTTCGGCGACCTCTGCCAGCGCTACGGAGAGGCCAACGTGGGCTTGGTCACCGGCGAGACCTCGATCCGGCCCTTCGCCAAGGTGGTGGTGATGACCACCGAGATCCTCCGCAATCTGGTCTATGACGATCCGCTCTCGCTGGAGCGGGTGTCCTGGGTCATCCTCGACGAGATCCACTACATCGACGAGTACCCCCGGGGCACGGTCTGGGAGGAGGTGATCGTCCAGGCCCCCCAGCACATCAAGTTCATCGGACTTTCGGCGACCATCACCAACGTCGACGAGGTGGCCGCCTGGATGACCGAGCGCCGGGGCCAGATGGCGGTGGTGGTGCGCCAGGAGCGCCCGGTCGAACTGCGCACCTGGCTGGGCATGCGTAACCGGTTGCTCCCCCTCCTCGACCGTGACGGACGGCTGGACCGCGCCACCCTGGAGCTGGCCCAACAGGAGCGAGGTGGGGATCGCCGGATGGGGGGAAGCCGGCTCGCCTGGGCCTCCGAGAACGACATGCTCCGAATCCTCGACCAGTTGGCCGAGCAGGACATGCTCCCCGCCATCTACTTCATCTTCTCGAGACGAGGCTGCCGGGAGGCGCTGGCTCGCTGCAGCACTCATCGCGTCGACTTCACCTCCCTGCAGCAGAAATTCGAGATCGACGAGGTGCTGGCGGAGCGGCTGGCCCAGGTGGACGACCCGGAAGAGGCTGAGCTCTACGTGCGCTCGCTCTCGATGGATCTGCTCCGGCGGGGGATCGCCATGCACCACGCCGGGCTCCTGCCCTACGTCAAGGAGACCATCGAGGCCCTCTTCCAGCGAGGCCTGCTCAAGGTTGTTTTCGCCACCGAGACCCTGGCTCTCGGGCTGAACATGCCGGCTCGGGCCTGCGTCATCTCCACCTTCACCAAGTTCGACGGCCAGGGCTTCGCCGCCCTCCGTAGCGGTCAGCTCGCCCAGCTGCTCGGTCGGGCCGGACGGCGCGGCATCGACTCCATCGGCCACGGCGTCATCCTGCGCGACCCTGAAGTCGACCTGGGAGTCATCTGCGAGACCCTGCTCGGCAACGACATGGCGGTCGAGTCGAAATTCGCCCCCACCTACAACATGACCCTCAACCTGCTCCGCCGCCACAGCCCGGAGGAGGCGGAGGAACTGCTCGAGCAGTCCTTCGGGCAGTACCAGCGGATCCGGGCCCTGGACAACCTCCGGGAGAGGAGGCCCAACCTTGAAGCACGTCTGGAGGACCTCCGCCAGCGCCGCTTCCGCCACCCCCGAGTGGCCTGCAACGAGCGCACGCTGAGCCAGTTTCTAGGCGCCCGGCAGGGCTTGGATGCGGCCCGCGAAGAGTCCCGGCAGCTCCGCCGCCGGCACTTCCGCGATCGCCGTCGGGGCCGCTTCGGAGAGGGTACCCAGGATCCCGGCGGACGTCTGGAACGGCTCCGCCGGGTCATCCGCCAGGAGGAGCGCCGGCTCTCCGCCTCGCCTTGTCCCACCTGCCCCATCCTCTCCGACCATCAGGCCTGCCGCCGCGAGATCGTCGAGATCGAGGCGGGACTCGCCGGAGCTGAGGCGGAGGCCCGGGCCCGTGAGCACGAGTACCGGACCCAGCTCCAGGCTTACCGCGCTGTGCTGGGGCAGCTGGGCTACCTGGCCCAGGATCGACCCACCAAACTGGGCCAACTCGCCGCCGCCGTGTATGGCGAGAACACCCTCTTGGTTTCCCAGGCAGTCGCCGAGGGGTGGCTGGACCAGATGTCGGCGGAGGAGATCTGCGCGACGCTGGTGATGCTGGCCGCCGAGGACCGCAA
>PLDE01000303.1:16425-18535 GCA_003135035.1 Candidatus Dormiibacterota bacterium
CAGGCTACGCCTTGGCTCGCCAACTGGAGCAGGGCCTGGCAGGTTGGCCGCTTCAGGGAGCGGTCAGCAAGGCTCGCCAGAGCCTGGAGCGAGATCTGGTGCGGAGGCTCTGACCAAACAACCCGGCTACACGCCTCTCCGGAGGGGTGCGCGCAGTCAGCGCCGCTGTCTTGAGCGCTCGTTGAGGAAGCGGTAGTGCTCGCGCCAAACCAATCGGTGCAATCCCAGCCATCGGGGCAGGTCGCGCAGCCCGGGAATGAAGGGGACCAGTATCAAGAGCGTGGACAACAGGCCCATCACCAAGACCACCAGGAGATCTGCGTTGCCAGCGCTGTTGAAAGGCGGGAGCTGGTACCAGAGGGTGTAAAGCCAAAGCCAGGACTGACCGGGGTAACTGCCGGTCTCGTTCATCATCCCCCACTGACTGCCATTGAGCTTGAGCTTGCTGGCTAGATTGGCGAAGTAGTTCCCGTCTCCGAGAAATAGCAGCGCCTGGGTGTAATTGGTCTCATAGAAACGGCCACTGTGCATGAGCAGGGCATCCAGCGCCCCGGAACGAGCGTCAGCCAGCAGCGCCACCATCATCGTGTTCAGGGGGCCGTCTTCACCCGGCCCCACCGTGACCTGCAGCCCGCTGACGTGGGCTCGCGGGAGCAGTTTGGCGTAGGCGTCTAGCCAGCTCTGTTGCTGGCTGCTGCTGGCCTGCTGATATTGGCTTAGGGCGGCGCGCAGGGCAGGTCGGCCCACGCTCGCGAGCTGGAGGGGACCAATCACGTCTGCTTGGGGGGCGTCTACCAGTTGATGGATACCGGCCCAAACCTGCGGCTGCAGGGGGCCTAACGTCTGCACCTGGCCGGTACCGTCGTTGTAGGGCGGGCCGTAGTCGGCGGTGAAACTGCTTCCCTGGAGTTCGGTGGTAGCCGTTTCCAGAAAGTCCAGGGGGGCGGCGTGGGCCCAGCTCTGAATGGTCACGGGCGGAACATCCGGCGACGAGAGCACGAAGGCCAGGGCCAGAACGACGACCAACATTACCACCAAGGCGATGGAAATCTCCTTGATCAAGTCGTAAGGGGCAGTCGGTATACCTCGGAAATAGTTCCCTTGATCAAACTTCCGTCGGTCCATCAGACGGCATCCTCGGGCGGCTTGACTACGCCCCGCCGTCGCACCAAGACGACATGGAAAGCCACCAGGCCGACGACCAGAAGAGGAAACAGCACGATGTGCAAACCGTACATCTGTCCGAAGTTGAGAACGTTGAAGAAGGCACCCGCCCCGATCACGTTGACCGCATCCTTGGCGTTGACGGCGATCCACTGAGCATCGAAATTTTGCTGCGAAATGTACCCGGTGAAGGCGGTCACCACCGAGGCCAGAAAGATCACGACTCCCACCATCCAGGTGGCCGCGCGTCCGTCCCGCCAGCCCTGAGCGAAGTACTGACCCCACAAATGCAGCACCATGAAGACGAAGAACATCTGCACGCTCCAGAAGTGCAGACTGTTGAAGAAGTGGCCCTGGGGAGATACGTTCCACCACTGCGGCCCGAAGAAGGCGAGCACCATCCCACTAGCGATCACCAGGATCAGGGCGGCAATCGTGACTACCCCGAAAACGTAGACCCACGACCCCACGTATGCCGGTTCTCGGGCGGGGAGCATGTGCTCAATGGGCAGCTCGCGCTGGATCAGCCGACGTAGGAAGACCGTCCAGCTGTGGCCTACCTCGTCGTCCGACTCTTCGCTACCGGTTGGGGGGTCAGCGTTCAGGGTCGCTCTCTTGATAGCTGCGGCGGCGGCGAGCACGTCCCGGGAAGGGCAGGAATAGCGCCACAACGAAGAGGGCGATCATGAAGGCGATCAGCCCGAGATTGGGCAGCGAGATGAGGATGAAGCCCCAGTGCAGGTAGGGCGCCGGTTGGTTCACGGTTTCCCTCCGAGAGTTGGCGGTGCGAAGCTACCGGGCAGTCGCGATAGGCACAACGCCAGGTAACTCCGATTACCCCGGCAATCACAGCTTATCGCACGGCTACCTCCGGCAGCGAGCCCGGGTACAACACGAGCGAAATTGGCCCCAGCGGGACAACTCCGGCTCACCGGCCAATCGTTAA
>PLDE01000186.1 GCA_003135035.1 Candidatus Dormiibacterota bacterium
GGACTCTCCTCTCGTCAAAGCAATCCGGCCTCACCCCGCCTGAAGTCGATCCTCCACCAGGCGGGCGACGAGCTCTGGTCGCTCCAGGTTTGGCAGATGGGCCAGGCCCGGGAGTTCGCGCTGCTCCGCCCCAGCTATCCTCTCGGACACCTCACGACTCCTGGCGACAAGGAACGGTAGGTCAAGATCGCCCCAGGCAACGACCGTGGGCACCGCCACTTCCTCCAACCGACCCCAGGTCGCGGGCCGATTGGCTTGCCCGGCTGCCTCCGCCTGGCCCAATCTGAGCAACTCCAGATTCATGGACTGGGCAAGCGCCCGTGCTGCTCCTCCCACCCTGCCCTCGACTTGTCCGGGCCCATCGAGCCAGAGCCAGGTCTCCAGACGACTTTGCTCATCAAGGTTCCCGGCAGCGACCGCCCGGTCTATCAGGCCGCTGAGCCGGCCAGTCGTCTCATCCATCATTGGTTCAGGTGCGCCGCTCACCGCCGGCGAGATCAGGATCAAGCCGGCGCACAACTCCGGCTCCGTCAGGCCACAGTCGAGGGCGATCCCGCCACCCAGAGATCCCCCAACCAGCCAGGCTGGACCATCTCCCAGCTGCCTCAAAACGTCGACCAGGTCGCCGAGGTGTGAGAAGGGGTCCGGCGATCCCCTCGACTCGCCGTAGCCGCGGAGGTCGTAGGCGACCTTGGTTCCCCAGTCGGGCATGAGAGCGACGACCTCGTCCCAGGCGCGGCGGTCACAGACGCCTTGGTGCAGAAATACCGTGGTCGGCGAGCCCCGTCCCCTGCGCTCACCAATCACTTCACCGCCTCCGACCGCGAGGCGCATCCGCTCGCCTCCCCGCATCTGGGCATCGTACCGGGGACGTTGCTGGGACCGTCGGTTGGCTTGCCCAGACAGCTCAGCCGGGACAGTCGGCGCGCGAGGAGGTCCAGGCGGAGGCGCGTCCGGGACTGGCATAGAGGACGTTGAGGCGGTTGGCAAAAACGCAAGTCCAACCACGCTTTGTTTGCAGCAACCGGGTCAGCGCCGCCGTCCTCCCCTGCCACACCAGGCTGACCCCGTCATGGCGCAGGATCGCCATCGTTCCCGGCGCCGCTGAGTCAACCGTCAGGTACTGGGTCAACACCTTGGGGCCCATCAGGTCAACTTCGCCGAAAATGAAGAGACGGTCCGGCGCACAACTGCTACCCGCCGGATCCCTGTGGTCCAGGCGGTAGAGCAGCCAGCCCGTGCTGCCGTAGGGAGCGAACACCCGGGCGGTGGGGCCGTCACAGATGATCCGGCCCACCTGGACGGGATAGACCGAACCTTCCAGGTGGTTATCCGGGCTGCTCAGCTGGGCCGAGATTCTCACGGCGCTGACCAGCACCACCAAGAGCAGCACGGTGCCCACGAACCAGCGGGGGGCCGGACGGCGACGACGGCCCGGGGCCATCTTCCGAGCCGTCCGGACGTGCTCGACGATGCCCTGCATGCCATCGGTCCAGAGCGGAAGCACCATCAGCGCGAAGAGCGGTATATCCCGCACGGCGTAGAGGAGCAGCACAATTCCAGCCACCGCCAAAAGCAGGTCGGCGGGCCGGGTGTGCTTGGCCCAGCGAGCTCCCACCAGGGCGCTGAGCAAAAGGGCCAGAACCGGCACCGTAGCCAGGGAGTGGAAGTTGGGCGGCTGCCATTCGTTGAGATTGGCCTGAGCCACCGGACTCAGCAAAAGATGAAGCGGGTACAGGTAGAGGCCCCACCCGTTGGGATTGACCATCGGCGCCAGCCCGGACAGAACCAGCCCGCCGGCGAGGTCGAGAAGTCGCCCTCTTGGCAGTGAGTGGACGTCCTTTAGCCAATTGCTGATCACCTCGCCGACCAGGAATACGGCGATTACACCGACGCCGACCAAGAAGCCGCCATGGAGGTTGCCCCAGACCGCAAACATGGGGATCAGCCAGAGGAGCAGCCAGCGGCTGGGACGACGCCGGTAGGCGTCGAGGAGGACCAGCAGAATCCCCAGCAAGCCGAAGGTGAACATCTGCGGGCTGGGACCCCAGATCTGGAGCCCCGAGATGATCACCAGCGCCGCCCCCAGGGCAAGTATCCAGCGCGACAGTCCGACCCGGTCGGCGCGCATCACCCCGAAGATGAAACCGATCCAGGTCACCAAGGCCATCAGCAGGATCACCGGGGTCATGCCCAAAGCGCGATAGAGCAGGGCGTAGATCGCCTCGGCACCCCACTCCTGGGTGATGAAGGCGTGGGTGGCAGCGGTGAAGGTGTAGTCGTTGTGCTGGGGCACACCGCTGGCCAGGATGTCGAGGCCCACTCGCAGGTGCCACCAGAAGTCGGGGTCGAACTGAGGCTGCGTGAAGGCGGCGAAGCCCAGAATCGCCACCGCCAGCAAGAGGACGGTGGGACCGTCCGGCGCCCAGCGCCGGGTGACAATGGGCGGCGGCGCCCCGCTCTCAAGGGACATACTCGGTGGGGATTTTAGGCGGGGGCTTCCGACTTCAGGAGAAGTCCTTGCTACGATCACGCGGGGCTTCGGTAACGGTCGCTCGCGGCTGAAGGAGCGGGGGCCGGAGGGTTGACAGCGAAGCAGCAGCCCGAGACCGGGCCATCCGAGTTCGCAGAGCTGGTGATCGAGTCGCTGACTCGTCGTCTCACCGGCAACTTCCCGAGAGCCCGAGGTCAGCGGGCGCCCACTGTCGCCCGACGGCCACTGCACCGAAACTTCCGCTTTATTCGCGCCGAGCCGGCCGACGGGCGATTCGCCGACCAGCTCCGAATCAGCTACAGCTGGACAACTACTCCTGCCCGAGTCGACACCGCGGCCGTCGACCTCGCCCGGTTGCGCAGGCAAACCGAGGCGGACGGTCCGGAATTGTGCGCCGGCTTCATCGTGCAGGAGCTCGAGGAGGACCTCTGCGGCGGAGAAACCCCCCACCGCCCGGCCCTGGTGGGAATGGGGATCACCTACCAGCTGGGCGAGTAGCTGACCCCCGGCCGGGATCAGCTGACCGGGATTGGTCGTGCCCCGTGCTTAGGCTGCTCCTTCGGCCTCCCAGCCACAGAGCAGCTCGGCCACCCCCGCACCGCGCTCAATGGGAGCGCCTAACCGGAGGAGCGCCTGCTCCAGGGCGGCCACCCCGGCCAGGAGCTCGGGTAGCGAGACAGCACCCATGTGGCCGATGCGGATAGCGGTCTGGCTCCAGGCCGCCAACCCGCCGGCAATCGCCACCCCCTCCTTGGCCATCTCGGTCCGGAGTTGAGCAGGCGTCACCGCACT
>PLDE01000081.1 GCA_003135035.1 Candidatus Dormiibacterota bacterium
ACTTCGTGACCGTCCTGGCCAACCTGGTCGAAGCCGAGTTCGCCGCCGGCCTTTGAGCTCGCCCCCGCGCCGGCTGGCCGTCATCGGGGCCGGAGTGTCTGGGCTAGCAGCCGCGGCCGAGCTGGGCCGTCTTGCCGAGGAGAGCGCCACCGCGCTCGATCTATCTGTATTCGAGGCCGATTCCCGTCCCGGCGGCAAGCTCCGGACCGAAGGCTTCGGGACGGTCCAGGTGGATCTTGGTGCCGAGAGCCTGCTGGCCCGGGACCCCGAGGTGGAAGCCCTGGTGGAAAGGATTGGTCTGGGACCGAGCCTGATCAGGCCGGCGACCACCTCCGCATCGATCTGGAACGGCCGGCGGCTGGTCGCCATCCCCAAGGAGTCTGTTTTGGGAGTCCCCCTCTACCCCTGGCGACGGGACGTCATCCAGGCGGTGGGGATAGCTGGGGCGGCCCGGGCGGCGCTGGAGCCACTGCTGGGCCGAGGACGAGCGCAGCCTGACGGTGCGCTCGGTCCCTTCCTGACCCGCCGGGTGGGACCCCAGGTCTTCAACCGCCTCGTCGATCCCCTTCTGGGCGGTGTGTACGCGGGCCCGGCAGCTCATCTGAGCTGCGCCGCGGTGGCCCCCCAGCTGGTCGCGGCGTCCGAGCAAGGAGGCAGCTTGCTGAGGGCCTTACGCCGGACCGCCGCCGGCACCCGCCGGTCGTCCGAGCTAACCCCCTTCGTTAGCTTCCTCGGCGGCCTGGAGGCACTGATCGCGGCGCTGACTAGCCTGATCCCCAAGGAGAGCCTGCTCCTCGGCCGGACGGTTGAGCGTCTAGATCCAGCTGAGCCTGGTCGGGTTCGGGTCCAGACCCAGGGCGCTCCTTTCGCCGACTTCGACGGTCTGATTCTGGCCGTCCCCGCGCCGGCGGCCGCTCTGGCGCTCGAATCCTTGAGCCCCGAGATGGTCCCTCTGCTGCGTCAGCTGGAGTACGCGTCGGTCGCCACGGTGACCCTTGCCTACCCCGACAGCGGGCTCTCGCGACCGCTCGTTGGCAGTGGTTTTCTGGTCACCCGGCGACCCCGACGAACCCTAACCGCCTGCACCTTCCTGGACCGCAAGTGGCCGCATCTGCGCCGGCCCGGGCGGACACTAATGCGCGCCTCGGCGGGCAGTTTTGGCGATGAGTGGGTGCTGGCCCTCGACGACACCACGCTGGTGACGTCCGTCCACCGCGAGCTCCGGACCATCCTGGGTCTCACCGAGCTTCCGATCGAGGTCAGGGTCGAGCGCTGGCACGGTGGCCTACCGCAGTACCGCGCCGGCCACCTCGGCTGGAAGGCTCGGGTCTCCGACGCGGCCAGCAAGTTGCCAGCGCCGATTGAGCTAACCGGAGCCGCCTTTGGCGGAGTCGGGGTGGCCTCCTGCCTCCGCGATGGCAGCGCTGCCGCCAGGAGTCTCTGGGCGCGCACGTCTCCCTGAAAACCGCGACGGCGAGAGGACCGCCAGCGGTTACTGAGACAATCACTGAACTGTGACCCCCTCTCAATCCGAGCCCGGCGGCGCCACCGACCCCGCTCGTCGCAGCCTCGGAGGCGAGGCCGAGGAGCTGATTCAACGCCTGCTTAGCGAGATCGACGAGGATCCCCTCCGCTCCGGCCTCCGAGAAACGCCCCGCCGGGTAGCCGAGAGCCTGGACTTCCTCACCAGTGGCAACCGGGTCGACCTTGACGACATTCTCGGCAAGGCGGTCTTTGAAGAGGGCTACGACGAACTGGTGGTGGTCCGGAATATCACCTTCTACAGCCTNNCCACGTGGGCTACCTGCCCCGGGGCCGCATCATCGGACTCAGCAAAATCCCCCGCCTGGTCGACGCGTTCGCGCGCCGGCTCCAGGTTCAGGAGCGGATGACGAGTGAGATCGCCCAGACCTTGCAGCGCCACTTGGAGCCCCAAGGAGTGGCCGTCGTCCTCGAGGCCGACCATCTGTGCACCATGATGCGCGGGGTGGAGAAACCGGGGAACCGCACCATCACCAGTTCGATGACCGGCATCTTTCGCCGTGATCCCCGGACCCGCGGGGAGTTCATGGGTCTGATTCGCGGCGGATGAGCACCACGCGCCGCGAGCTCGGCGCTCTGACCCTGGCCCAGCTCCAGGGGGTTCTGGTCGACCTCGGTCAGCCAGCATATCGGGCGAGCCAGATCCGCGAGCACGCTTGGCAGAGAGGGGCGAGAAGCTTCCAGCAGATGGGTACGCTGCCCAGCTCGCTGCGCCACCAGCTTGGGGCCGAGCTCAGCTTTCAAAGCTTGGAGGTCACTGGGGAGACCAGCACCGATCGCGGCCTGACGGTCAAACTCCTGCTGCGCGGCGCCGACGGTGAGGAGGTCGAGGCGGTCCTGATTCGCCACCCCGGCGGAGCCACGGCTCGACCGAGGAACACGGTCTGCGTCAGCTCTCAAGTTGGCTGCGCCATCGGCTGCCTCTTCTGCGCCACTGGCCAGCTCGGGCTCCGCCGCAATCTCACCGCCGCCGAGATCGTGGATCAAGTACGCATCGCTGGCCAGATCTGGTCGGTCACCGACTGGGGGTCTCCCACCAACGTGGTCTTCATGGGTATGGGTGAGCCTCTGCACAACTACGAGGCGGTCGTCGAGTCGATCCGGCTTCTCCAGGATTGGGGCCTCTCCCCTCGCCACGTGGTGGTGTCCACCAGCGGTTTGGTTCCCGAAATAGACCGGCTCGCGGCCGAGAAACTGCCCATCCGCCTCGCCATCTCCCTGCATGCGGCCGACGATCCCCTGCGAGATCAGCTCGTGCCCCTCAACCGGCGCTATCCCCTGGCCCAGTTAAAGGAGGCGGCCCTGCGCTTCAGCGCCACCACCGGGCGGCGGGTTAGTCTCGAGTACGTCCTCATCGCCGGAGTGAATGATCGCCCCCAGGATGCCCTCGCCCTGCGCCGGCTGGCCGCCAGCATGCGGGCGCACGTCAATCTCATCCCCATGAACCCCATCCCCAACAGCGAGTTGATCGCCCCTCCGCAGCGAGTCTGTCGCGAGTTCGCAGTAGCGGTCGGCCCCCGGGCCAGCATTCGCTTCTCCCGGGGTGAGCGGGCGACCGCCGCCTGCGGTCAGCTGCGCGCGTCGATGGCAGCCTTGCCCCGGCGGACAGCGCTGGCTGCCGACGCACACCGGCAGTTGGTCGGCGCCGAACTGACCACGAACTCCCCAACCGACTGAGTCACCCGGGGTCACGAGTAGACTCGACCTTCCCGTGGCAGGAAGCGGCTGATCTAGCCA
>PLDE01000302.1 GCA_003135035.1 Candidatus Dormiibacterota bacterium
GAGGGATTCTTGGCTGTGGTGCTCCCGCTTGATTCGATCCCGTCAACGAGGGCAGCGGCGACCCAGGCTTGAGCTTTGGTCCCTCCTTGATTGAGTACCATCTGGGCCACTTGGGTCGGGGTGTAGGTGGGCACCGCTCAATGCTCGGTTCCGGGGCCGCCATTCTTGAGGCCCGATGCCTTGGCGTGGACGAAGCATCCGTACTGGATGGCGGCTGCGATGACTCCTCCCGCGACGATCGGGCCGGTGTGCTCGCGGTCGATGAGCACCGCCAGGCCGACGAAGAGAACCGCCTGGCCCAGGCCCAGGTGCACCCATTTCATCAGCGTGCCAGCGCGCGAGTCGGCATTGATCTCGGTGGTCTGGGGCGAGGAGCAATTGGCGGCGATTATTTCATATACAAGCCCCGCACTCACAAGAAAAGGGACGCCATTGCCCCCTGAAGTAATCGGGGCTACTGGCATATCGTCCTCATCCGGGCCACGGTTCGTATGCGGTGGCTAGGCAGGGTACAGCGCCCACACGTTGTAGGGAGTCTGCCCTGCGTAGGGCACGTACGGCGGGATGGCGCCCCGCGGCACGTCGCCGGCTGCGGTGAGACGGGAATCCACTCCACCCGCCCGGGCGGCCGGGCGCATGAGCACGTGTGTGGGCGTGGCCGTCTGCTTGAAGTCGTCATTATCGTTGTGGATGTAGACCGGGTTGCGCACCGGCTCCATGGAGCGGGTGGGGATACCACCTTGGCCTGGCATCAGTAGGGCCTCCCTGCTGGGACGGTCGGTGGGATCGAGCCCCTCGAATCACCGGGTCGGGAGCGGAAGCCCTTTGACGTGGCGTAGACCGGTGCGACCTTGGAGCTCCCCCTACTGGTCACCACCTTGTCGACGGGGACGGTCACGTAAACGTCGGAGTCACCCGCCGCCGCCTGGGCATTGTTGAGGGTGCTGGTTTTGCCGGCCCACTGGTTGGTGGCGAGGCGCTGCGCCGATGGGTGGGCGTCCTGTGCCGTCGGTCCGGTCTGTGGGGTGATTGGCTGAGCCCCGTACTCATAGGGAGTGAGGGCGAGCTGGGTGGAGGCCGTCTCCTGCTGGCTCGCGGCCTGCTGCGACAGCCGATTGATGGCGGCGGGGGTGACGACGGAACTGGTATCGGTCATAGTTGGTAGAAGTCCAGAGGATTGTCGCCGGCGGCCACCGCGGCTGCGTTGGCGGCAGATGATCCGACCGGGTAACTCTGGCCGCCGATGCTTATCTGGCCGGTGGCCGGTGTCGTCAGGAAATTGGGATCATTGATTCCCTGCGGGGCGGAATAGTTCACGCCGGGCACACCACTGTTCGAAGCCGGGACCGTGGCCGGGGGGGCCGTCCCGGTCGGTGCCGGAGAGGGAATGGCCGAGGCCGGAGGAGTAGTGGTCGTGGTCGGGGTCGTGGTCGTCCCGGCCCCTCCGCCCCCGCTGCCTGAGCCGGTCGCTGCACTCGAAGAGCCCCCGCCCCCGGAGAACAGGCTGGCCAGCTCGGAGACCATGTTGAGGTCCGATGCCTGCTGTGCACTGGTGAGCGAGGAGAAGATCTGGAAGTCCTGCACCTCTTGGGCCTGGGTGAACTGGGGCTGCGCGGCGGTGGTGGCGCCCGTCGATCCCTGTCGCTTCTTGATGTACCAGATGCCACCGACGAGGGCACCGAGCGCGGTGATCCAGCCGACGAGCGGGATGCCACCGATGCTGCGATTCACGAGCTAGATCCTGACAGGTTGGGCCACCGGGGGACGACACGGGGCCAGTGCATCGAGCGGCGGCCGCCGATCTTGCGCCCGCGCATGTGGATGGTGGGCGGCCCCTGCGGCCCGAGAGTGCCGATGGGCACCACCGGGTCCACGAGCTGGGCGAAGGGCAGGGGCATGTAATGAACGGTCGGGCCGAGCTGGGTGATGTCGTTGACGTAGAGCTGCGGGTTAAAGCTATCCGGCGCCACCGACGATGGCGGATGCCAGTCGGGGGATCTGGACAGCGTCCCCGACGCCGTGTGGTTGGGCGAGACCGGCACCGCCTCCGTGCCCGGCGCGCCCCAGGTGAAGCGGGAGACCGAGGTCGCCCCTGCCGGGCTGAGCGTGGGCATGGGGAACCAGGCATCCGCCCACTGAGGCGGGATGTCATCGACCTGGTAGCGGACGGTGGCCATCAGTCTCCGATTGCCTCGACAGGTTCGGGCGTCACGTCGATCACCGGGCCGGCGCTTCTATTGGCCTCCTCCTCCATCCACGCTGCTACCTCTAGGCCGAGGTACATCCCGCCAATTACAGCCATCGGAACTGCCAACTCTCGCGGAAGTGCGCGAAGGCTCACACCCAGCGCGACACTTTTCCCGATCAAGGCAAGATAACTCGGCTCGCGCATCATCTGGACAAGCTCACCTATGCCTGCCTTGCCCGAGATGGCTGGCAGCTTGCCGGAGAATACGGACAGGTCCACTTAGAGCACGACTCCGAATATCACGATGAGCACCGAGCCGACGCCCGCCCAGACCCAGGTCAGTGCCGGGATGTTGAAGAGGGTGTCGGTCGGCGTGTTCGAGTAGGCCACGGCGGCGAAGACGGCCAGCACCACGGCGGCCACGACGAAGATCCACCGCAGTGACGCGGTAGGGAAGGCCACGGTCCGCCGGGCGGCTGGCTGGGGGGCGACGGTCATTTACCGCACCGCTGCTTGCCGACCCAGTACCCGGCGCCGAACACGACTCCCAAGACGATCAGGCCCTTCACGACGGCGCCACCCCCAAGAGGCCCGAGATAGCCGGGTCTTCGATCGTGGCCACGCCCTTGGCGGCCTGGGCCGTCTGGGTGCCGTGGGTGATGATGTCCGCTACGATGATCCCTCCGACCACCAGTGCGGCGAGGCTGAAGAAGCGGGCCATGGGTGTCCTTTCTACTTCGGAACGTTGAGTGCTGTCGTGTGCGCGGCCTTGGTGGCTGCACCGAGGGTGGTGGCCGTCTTCGATGCAACCGCTGCCTTCTCGTTGGCGGCGCTCGGTGACCACAGGTTCAGCGCCGTCGCCACCACGAAGCCCCAGCCGATGAGACCGGCCAGCGGTGCCCCGCGTCCAGGGATCAAGGCGAGCCCGCCATAGATCAGGATGGCCGAGGTATACAGGCTGGGCAGCGGGGCCGGGATGGGCGCCGTGGTCGGCGTCACGATCCCGCCGCTGCGCACGGTCCGGTAGGTGACCAGGCCCAACTCCACGATGAAGGCACCGAACAGACTGTTCACGATGACGAGTCCTTCGCGACCGGCTGGTACTTGCCCGGCCAGGCGAGTTGAAGGATCGTATTATTCCCCGACAAGATGCGCTGGAAGCCGTAGTAGGCCAGCGTGTAGCCCGCCCAGGCGAGACCGATGCCCAGCGCGAGCCGCGGCATGGTCAGCCCCGCTTGGCGGCGCCGGTGACTTTCGACCCGACCTTCGGCCAGATGTACGCGCCAGCGGCGAAGCCGACGAGCACCCAACCCCAGTGAACTCTCACGAACGACCTCCTCTCAGCGCGGCAGACTTTGACGGACCACGACGAGGAGCACCAGGCCGCCGACCGCGAGCCAGAACCCCGAGCCGAACCCGGTACCCGGGTGCAGGGGGCTCTTGGAACCCGCAGCGGGTGGGCCGTAGGTCTGAGCGGCGAGGGCGGGCGAGCTGGAGCTGCCCGTGCTCGCGGTGGCGTTGCCCCCGGCGAAGATGTTGGTGCCGATGCCGGCCATCAGAACACCTCCGGTAGTTCATTCCAGGTCGGCCGCTCTTGATTCAAGCGGCGGGCCTCAGCGGTGATCTCGGCCTGCAAAATGAGAGCATCTGGAGGGATCGGTCCGCTACCCCGTGCCCGTTTCATTGCCTCGAGGCGAAGGGCGTTCACAGCTCGGGGAGTCCTTGAGGCAATCTGCCACGGGGCACGATCTGTCCGATGATGACGTTGAGGGTGTAGGGCGGCGTTCCACCGGACCCCCACGGCTGGCCCTGAACCTCGATCAAGGTGCCGGGGTTGGAGCTGATGGACGCTTCCGAGGTGTCGAGCAGACCCAGGGTCTCCTGCGACAGCGAAGTCTTACGCGTATAGACGTAGACCCCGGTCGGAAGCGTCAGGCCGTGAAAGGCGATGTAGTCGTCGTCAAGCAGCTTCCACATCGGGGCGTCCTCGATCGGCACACCGTCGATGTAGAGGACGAAGCGATTGGTCAGCGCCGGGAAGGCCGCCTGCCGCGCGTTGTTCGAGTCCCTGATCTCGAGGATCAGGGTGTCGAGGAACCCACCCAACCGCGGGAAGCTAATGCGGTTGTTGGACGACGCTGCGAAGGTGGGATTGCCGACCTGGAGAATCCACTGCCTCGATGTCCCCATAGCGGGTGGCGAAATTTGGGCTCCCTCAGGTAACCAGTAGAAATCGCTCTCAACATCGAGGGTGACAGTCGGCAGGGTCCCCGGCGCCGTCGAGAAGAACTGACTCGATGTGTTGAGGTTGACCTGGAGGGTCGGCTGCACCGAAGCGTTGGCTCCGGGGGCGGTGCCGATCCCCTTGGCGAACTCCAGCGGCAACGCGAGGGCCAGCGAGAAGTTGCCGGTGCCGGCGCTTCCGGTGGACACCGCGGAGAACGAGGGGAAGTTCGCGACCGCCGCCGTCGCCCCGACTCCGCACCCCGCTCCACCCGAGAACAGGTTGACGAGATACAGCTCGAAGGAGGGCAGCGAGAAGATCAGCGTGCCGAACGGGTCCTTGAACTGCACGAGGCTCGCGACGTTGTACGGCGCATCCGTTGTCGTGGCCACGGTGACCGTCCCGTTGACCCCGCCTCCTCCGACGAAGTAGAGGCGGAAGTCGCGGTAGTAGCCCGGTCGTGAGACCAGCGGATTCTGGATCAGGTTGCCGAACGGATAGTTCGGCGCCTGGTACTGCGGGAGGTTGCCCGGTTGGGTGTACCGGATGAACGGGCCGCCCGGCTGCTCGACGGTTGTCTGGGGCTGCGGGCGCCCCACCATGGTGGCGCTCACGAGGTTGCGTGCAGCACGGCTGCCCCGGCCAGCTTCTTGATGCCGCCCTGTTGCTTGGCGACTTCCTTGCGCGCCCACATGCGGGGCAGACCGGAGGCCACGTTGAGACTCAACGCGGTGATAACGATCAAGTCGAAGATCCTACGAGTGGGCACCGAACCTCCATTTCGCGATGGAGAGTCCGAAGCGCCTAAAGAAGGGTCCAACCTACCCAGACACTGCGGACCCTTCTGGCGACGGACTATAGGACAAGTCGGGAGCGCCCGCAACGAATGGCGTCAGACCCGCGATGTTCCACGTGAAACATTCCCGCCCGTGGGGACCTTCTCGGGTTCCCGCGGCAGGGTCAGCACCATCGGCCGCCGCGGGTTGTTGGGCACGATCAGCCAGGAGTAGTCCTGCTTGGCCAGGCCGTTCACCGCTCCCCGGATCTCGTACTTGGGCCGCCCGACGATCTCTGCCAGCCGGTTGATGGTATCCACGTCCAATGTGAGCCCAAGAAATATCCAACTGGCCATCTGGTAGGCGGCTCGGGGCACATCGGCCGGGCGTTGGAAGAGGGAGACCACCGACACGCCGCGGGTGCGCGCACTGATTAGCAGGTTGTCGATGGCGTCGGCCTGCCCCATCTTGTCGGCTGCGATCTGCAGCTCGTCGATGGCGACGGTCCAGCCCCGGTCGTCGAAGGCCCCTTCCAACGCCTGGGCCTGAACGGCGGCGAGGGCCGGGCGCTCAGCCAGCCGGTTGATCTTCGGTCCGACCAGATATTTGACCGGCTTCTTGTCGGCCATGCGGTCGTACGCCTTGCCCGGTGGGGGCCAGTGCCCGAGCCGCGGGAACCCGCACTTGCCCAGGGTCTCGTCCCCGCCCTTGGGATCGAAGGCCAGGACGTAGGTGCGCAGGTCGAGCAGCGTGACCAGGACCGTGGACTTGCCCTGCCCTGTCGGGGCGATGATCGCAATGTGCTGGCCGGGCTTCCATTCCTTCTTGAATTCGTCCAGGAAGGTGTCCCAGGATTTTCCTCGGATGTCAGGGACCGGCATCGTCCCATTCGCCACGCATGTCGAGCACCTCACATTCATACAACTCTTCGTAGTAGTCGTCCCACTCCATGCCTGACTTCTTGAAGTCCTCGTCGATCAGGCAATTATCAGTTGCTGCCTGCTCTCGCAGCTTGGCCAGCGCCCGCTTTCGTTTAAGCGGGACTCGGGATGGCTTGCTCGGAACCGGGCCCCGATCGATGTATTCGTGGCAATCGACGCAGCGGAGGCACCATCGGACGTGACGACCCAGCACCCCGGGCCTAACACGCCGATAGTACGAGCGGACGATGAAGCTGTGGTCACAAAGAGCAGCCCTTCCAAGGTAGCTGGGAGGCCGCCGTAGATCGGTGGAAAACCAGCCGACTGGACCCAGGTCGATTATTAAGCCGTCGGCGGGTTTAGGCCGCTGCCGCTTGCGGAAGATGGCTACTCCGTCGAAAGCACAGCGGTGGTCGCCTGGTCCGGTGGGGGCGTCGAGGCGGCGACCGCGATCGGGGACGGCTGGACGAACGCCGTCACGCCGTCGTTGTCGAGCAGCGGGGCACCCGACACGTTGGCGACGGTGGCCGACAGGTTGAAGGCGTCGGTTCCGGTGATCGGNNAGCCGATGGTCACCGCCGGGTTGTCGGACGCGAAGGTGATCACCAGGCCCGAGCCGTCGCCGGTCGGGGGGGTGATCGGTGCGCCGGTGGCGTCGGTGAAGGTGAGGATTGCGGTGGTTGCCATGGTCATTTCTCCAATGTCGAGTACAGCGGTGGTCGCTTGGTACGTGGTTAAGAGTGCCACAATCTGCCAGAGCAGATCACGGACTTCTGCGAGAAGCCGGTGAGTCTCCCGGTCCCTCAGGTCCATGGAGTGGCCATGGGGCTCACCTCGGGGCTGGTCGGCGGGATCGGCTGCGCCGCAGCGGGCACTGGGGTCGCCACCGGGCCGGGGTCCACGACGGGGACCGGGGCGGGCTCGTTCATCGCACCCGTGGCCGGGGGCACAATGCCGGAGAGGCCCAGGTCCTTCTCGATCCCGCGCAGCAGGTTCAACTCCTCGTCGTGCTCAATTTCCGAAAGGTACGGCACCTTCTGGACTAGGTGCAGCAGAACCTTCATCAGGTTTTCCATTGAATCTCTCCTCATTCCAACTTGGGGGTGGGGCAAAACACATATCAGCGAAGGCGGCGATCGGGTCGTCAATCCCGAGATCCGGGAACGCGTCCGCGATG
>PLDE01000162.1 GCA_003135035.1 Candidatus Dormiibacterota bacterium
GACTACTTCAAGCCCGAGCACCTGGAGAAGTTCCCCGAGCTGCACGACCTGGTCTGGAAGACCCTCAAGGCAGCCTCCGCCACCAAGCAGAACGTGGACGCCGAGAAGGCGGCCGAACTGCGCAGCAAGGTCGATGAGGTGGCCCGGATCTTCTGGGAAACTAAGAAGTAGCTCGCGCCGAGGAGGGCCTGCGCCTCCGGCGGGGAAGCCAGGGCCAGGCTCAATCCCCCTCAGTCGAGAGTCTGGTGTGCTCTCCGCGGCGTCGAGTCGGGACTCGACGCCGGCTGGTCAGGTGCTAGTGGGCCCGCGGGCCGGGGCGATCCGCACCAGCGCGTTGTACGTAATGAACGCGATGGCCAGGTGCATCAGCATCAGGACCCCCACTCCCCTGAGTGGCTCACCGTGGACCAAGATCCAAAGGTCGGGCGCCCAGAGAAACAGGGTTACCACCGTCGCCAGGCGGAGAAATAGCCAGCGCGGCTGCGATGAGAACCGGGTCACGACCGGCCAGGCCAGGCAGGCGATGCTCACGCCAATCACGGTGAGCTTGCCGTAGTCGGAAAACTGAAAGTGGGGAAAGTCGCGGACCGAGGGAAAGATGGTCGAACCAACTGCCACCAGAATCGCGTCCGACGCGAGGGATGCGACGAGGGCAAGCACCAAGGCAACTACAAACAGCGTCCAGGGCGGCTGGTCCTCTGCCGGCTCAAGGTCCACCTTGAGGAGCGCCAGCACTCGACGGATAGGCTCGGGCAGGCTCTCGACCAGAGGTCGTGCCCAGGACGCCAGGGAGGCAGCACTGGGCCGCTCTGATTGGGACTGGCTGGGCATTGGGGCACGATAGCGCAGGTCGGCCTCGGCGCTCGCCGGACCACTAGCCCCGTCCCACCCACATACCGCTGACCGACTTTCCCCGAGCCGACGTCCATCCCCCGAGGAGCGGTCCTGCTGGCTACTCGGTGGGTCCCCGCTGGCGGGAGCTGGCGAGGTGGAGATCGACCACCTGGTCAGCCCGGCGTGCGGCGGGGGCATGTCCCGTGAGAACCAGCACTAAGGCGGACTTGTCCAAGCTGTAAAGAGTCGCCGGCGTGGTCGCGGTCACGGTTGCCGTCCGAGGGACGTCGCGGACCAATGCGATCTCCCCAAACCCCTCACCGCGAGTCAAGGTGGCGAGGCGGTGGCCCTGCTGGCTCACCTCTAGCTGTCCGTCGGCGATGGCGAAGTAACGGTCACCGGGATCTCCCTCTCTGATCACCACCGAACCGGCGTTGACGTCGACCCGGGTCAAGTCCCGCGCCACCCCCTCCAGAGCCAGAGCTGGAAGTGAGGAGAAGATGGCCAGCGCTCGGAGCAGGCGGATCTCAACCTGGGGTACCACGGCCTGCCGGTCGATCGCCCGAAGCCGGCGCCAAAGGGCGACTAGCAGAAGCAGACCGGCGGCTGCCGGAACCAGGACCGCTGCCCGGACCCCGCCGACGGCGATCGAGAGCCGAACTAAGAGAGCGCCGAGGAGCAGCCCCGCGTCAGAGAGCCCCTCGAAGATGGCGAAGGCTCCAGCAAGCGAATCCGCTGGAGCCGCACGCTGGAGCAGCATCCTCCCGGTGAGGTCGAAGACGCTGCCGGTCAGCCCCACCAGGGCCAGCAGCAGAAAGGCCACTGCCGCATTGGGGACCAAACCCAAGAGAAGCAACGCTAGGGCGGTCACCAGGATAGACACGGCCAGCACGATGGAGAGGTGGCGGCGCCCCAGCAGCAGGGCTGTGAGGAGCCCCGATGCCAGGGCACCGGCGCCCAGCGCCCCGTTGAGGTAGCCCGCGCCACTTTGGCCCAGGTGGAGCACGCTGACGGCGAGGATCACGCAGAGAAGGTCTAGCGAGCCAACCAGCACGTAGTAGTAGACGCGCAGGCCGAGCAGGACTCGCATGGTCGGGTGACGCCAGGTCGCCGCGAGGCTCGCTCGGACCAGAGACCCGAGCGAGGACTCGCCCACGGCCAGCAGGGTGTTGCCTGCACCCAGTCGAGCAACCAGCAAAACCCCGGGGGCGCTGGCGGCGGCACAGACGGCGATGGCCACGCCCAAGCCGTGCCAGGCGATCAACGTTCCGACCGCGGCCGGTCCGAGCAGACCACCAACTCCCTCGCTCCAACCACTGATCACGTTGGCGGCGGTCAGCTCTTCGGGGGTACGAACAGAAGCGGGGAGCAAGGCGGACTGAGCGGGCCGAACCACCGTCAGTGGCAGCGCCGTCAAGGGGGCGAGCAGATATACCAGCAGGGTCGGAGCAGCGAGTAAGACGGTGAGCGCGGTCAGGGCGATGGCCAGGGCCTGCAGGCCATATCCGACACGCAGGGCCGGGCCAGCCCCGTGCCTGTCGGTGGCCGCCCCGATGAACGGCGCCAGGGCGACGCTAGGCAGGAGCTGGACGATCACCATGAGCAGAGCCCCGGTGGGTCCGCCGTGAGCATAGGCGAAGACCAGCAGAGCCAGCCAGATCCCGAATTCGGTGGCGAACGAGAGGCCGTAGGCAACGCCGATCCGACGGAGCGCCGGGTTGGCGAGCGCCAGCGCCAGCGCCGAGCGATGCTGCGGGCGCAGCTCTCGAGGTGGTCCGGTCAAGGGCGAGCCCACCCGGGGTTCAGCCGCACTAAGATCAGACGGTAATTCTTTAGCACGTTGCGGCCGAGGATACCGTCGGTCTGGAGATTCACCTCACCGCGCCGACAGCCGAGGGTCGAGACATGACCAGTTCCCGAAACCCTCTCGGAGGGTCAGGATGCCAGGATTTGCTGATGGCAAAAATTGGCTACTTGCTGTCCTCCGAAGAGAATTCCGCTCCCCACCTGGTGGACTACGCCGCCGCCGCCGAGCAGGCCGGCTTCCAAAGCTTGCGGATCTCCGACCACTTCCATCCCGGGAATGACGAGCAGGGCCAGTCCCCCTTCATCTGGTCGACCTTGGCAGCCTGTTGCCGGAGCCGGCAACAGGCTCCCGATAACGACGGCGGTGACGTGCCCCATGATCCGGATCCATCCCGCGATCATCGCCCAGGCGGCCGCCACTACCGCCACTCTCCTGCCAGGTAGGTTCACTCTCGGGGTCGGCTCTGGCGAGGCGCTCCGCGAGCACATCTTGGGCGACCGCCGGCCGGCACTGAACGTCCGCATGGAGATGCTGGAGGAGGCACTGGAACTGATCCAGCGCTTGTGGGAAGGCGGCACTGTCAACCATCACGGCCGCTACTACATCCCTGAAAACGCACGGATTTACTCGCTGCCGGAGCTCGCCCCGCCCATCTTCGTGTCTGGCTTCGGACCCCGCGCGGCCGAACTGGCGGGACGTGTCGGCGACCGCTTCTGCTGCGTCAGGCCGGATCGCGGGCTGATCTAGGCGTTCGAGCAGGGTGGCGGTGCCGGCAAGCTCAAGCAAGGCGGCCTCAAGGTCTGCTGGGGTGAAGATGAGGCCACCGCCCGACGCCGGGCCCATCGCCCCTGGCCCAGCGACGCCCTACCGGGGCAGCTCGCCCAGGAGCTCCCCCTGCCCGCTCACTTTGAGCAGACGTCGACGATCGTGACGGAGGAGAGGATGGCCGAGCAGGTGGTTTGCGGGAATGACGTCGAGCGCCTTATGACAGCCATCCAGAAATACCTGGACGCGGGCTATGACGAGGTCTACGTCGGTCTGATCAGGTCCGACCAGCGGGGCTTCCTTGACTTCTACTCTCGGGAGATCCTTCACCGATTCAAAGGCGAGGCCGCTCGCCTCCCGCGCTGAGCTCTCCCACCCGTTTGAGCCGCTAGCAACGGGCTGGTTGTCTCTACAATCAATTTAGCCGGTTCGATCTGAGCCCTTCACGGCAGCTCCCCGATCGAACCGGGGCAGGCGGTCCGGACATCTTGGAGAGCGAGTATG
>PLDE01000157.1 GCA_003135035.1 Candidatus Dormiibacterota bacterium
CCGCGACCTCTTCCTTACCAAGGAAGCGCTCTACCACTGAGCTACCTGGGCATTTTCTGGAGGATCAGAATACGAATCTCGGTCCCGCCTTCGCGTCAACGATGCGCGGACCGCTCGACGCGGAGCCTCCACGTGCCGAGTGAACCGCCCCCCTACTCACCGCGAGCCTGGGGCCGGGATCGTGGTCGGGAAGGTGTGTGATTTCACCACATAGTGCCCACCGCGGGAGCGGCATGTCTCAGGACATAGTTCCCACCAAAGGGGGTCAGCCATGGTGTGGAGCGCTACGTCATCGAAGGGGTTGCCCCCTTACGGCATTTCGAGTGCCGCGCCCTCGGCCAACTAGGCGACCACTCCCGGGCGGATTCTAGTGGGCGGCGACTGAACCGGCGCCTAGGAAAGAGTCTCCTCAGTGCCGGAGTTGGATCGGCTGCTCCAAGCCGAATGCGCGCGGCAGAGCCCATCTTGAGTCTGACTGGCCCGCCGCTCCAGTTCCCGCCCGGCGGGAAGCCAGGGCGCCGGTGGCTCTTAGAACCGTAAGTGGCAGCCCTACGCCGGGTCCGGCGCCCCAGTACGGGTGGTCGTTGGTCCACGAGGCCGACATCAAGGCTATGCCCTTAATCTAACCCGGCTTTCTGTTCGGGTGGGGTGGACAGGGCTAATGAGGAGTTGCTTGGGGAAGCTCGAACGGCGGAGCTGGGAAAGCCAAGGCGGGGCCAGGGACAGCCGGACAACGCCCTCTTGCATACATGTAACAAGCCCTTCAGGTCGTCACGGGCTCGTGACATCCATGACTAAACTGTCGGTGGCAGGAGGAGAACGCGGTCCGGTCGGTGGAAGTGGGTTCGGCGGCGGGGGACGTCCTCACGGTGGCCATTGGCTGACCGCTCCAGAGGAGAGCGGCTTGGCAGTTCTGACGACGGCGCTGACGGCGCTCGCGGCGCGGCTGGGTTCGTCTCGGACGCACGGATGGGGTTGGCTTACCCTGTGCCGTCAGTCGGCACAGCCATGACCCAACACCCGAAGGCGTTCGGGCTCCTGGCGCCTCCTCCCATGGGAATTCCCATACGCCCACGGCGCGCCGCCACAGGGGAATTCCAACCTCGGTCGAAGCCAGCCCTGAGCGTTGTTGTGCCTGCCTATCACGAAGGCGATGGGATCCGGAGCAGTCTGGACCGGCTCACCGCCGCCCTCGGAGCGACCGGAACAACCTGGGAGGTGGTCGTGGTGGTCGACGGAGATGCCGCTACCACGAGTGCCGCTCGGAAGTGCGAATCGTCACAGGTGCGGGTGGTCGGCTACGCGCGCAACCGCGGCAAGGGCTTTGCGCTTCGGTACGGGCTGGCCCAGACGTTGGGCGATGTCGTGACAATCATCGACGCCGACATGGAGATCGCGCCAGAGGAGATTGGCAGGATGGTCAGCCTCCTCCAACTCTATCAGGCAGACATCGTCATCGGCAGCAAGCGTCACCCCATGAGCGAGGTCCGCTACCCGCTCTTTCGGCAGCTTCAGTCGCGGGCTTTTCAGCTGCTGGTCCGGGTTCTCTTTCGCTTCAACGTGAGTGATACTCAGACCGGCCTCAAGGTCATGAGGCGCGAGGTGGCGACCCGGGTCGTGGACGTGGCCCTGGTCAAGCGCTTCGCCTTCGATGTTGAGCTCCTGGCCCTGGCGCGCCACTTCGGCTATCGTCGGCTGATCGAGGCGCCGGTGCGAATCGATTACGCCTTTGAGACAACTACTGACCTCAAGGCGGTGGCCCGGGTGTTGTGGGATACGGCGGCCATCTTCTATCGGCTGCGGGTCCGCCATTGGTACGACCGGAACGCAGCTGGGGGCAGACGCGCGCTTGACGTGGGGCTGATCGACGCGGGGAGTGTGAGGTGACGCGGCCGCGCTGGCGGCTCCTCCGCTCCGACACTCGGCGGGCGGTGGGGGCCAGTGGCTTGCTGCTCGGCGCTGGTCTCGTCGGCGGGCTGGGCAACCTGGTTTTCAATCTCCTGGTTGCCCGTGGTGGCGGCGCGGTGAGCTATGGCGCAGTTGGGTCGCTCCTGATGCTGGCAACCGTGGCCGGGTTCTTCGCTACCGGCTCCCAGTACGCGGTCGCGCATCTGGCGGCGGTGGCTCCTCCGGGGGCCTCGCGGCTTCTTCGGGCAGCCTTTCGTGGAGTCGCTCCTTGGCTGATCCTCAGCATTGGCCTCCTGGCGGCCGCGGTGCCACTGAGTTCGTACCTGCACCTGGGCTCCCTGGGACCTGTGTTGCTCACGGCCGCGCTCCTCGGAGCTACGGTGCTTGGCGCGGCCCCGACCGGGCTGCTCGTCGGTGCGAGCCGGTTCCGGGCGGTCGCCTTGATCGCTGTCATGGCCACCGTCTTCCGGCTGATCCTGGGCGTGTTCCTAGGCCACGGTCCCGGCACCATCGTTGGCGCCTTAACTGCCTCGTTGATCCCGGTCGTGCTCGCAGCATTGGTCGGGATCGTCGTCCTACGTTTGCCCCGACGTCCCCAGCCGGTCGCCTCGGAAGACGCCCACGCACCGAGCGCTCCCGGCAGGACAGAAGCTGGAGTGATGGCCCGCGGCGCGCTGGGAGCTGTCATCGCCGGCTCCCTTTGGGGCATCTGGACCCTGCCCGTCCTGGCGGCCCGACACCAACTCCGACTCGAGGAGGCCGGGGCTTTTGCCGCGGCGCAGCTTCTGGCAGGCGGGATTCTCTACGCCACAGCACCCCTGGTCACGGCCTTTTACCCCACTCTGGCGCGGGGCCGAGACCGCCAAGCAGTCGTGGTGGGTCTCTTGGCGACAGCTGGGATCGCCGGAGTCGGCGTACTCGGCCTGGGCGTCCTTGGTCCGATATTGATGCCGCGCTTGTATGGGCCCGAGTTCCACCCTGG
Source organism: Candidatus Dormiibacterota bacterium (assembly GCA_003135035.1). Classification (GTDB taxonomy): domain Bacteria; phylum Chloroflexota; class Dormibacteria; order Aeolococcales; family Bog-877; genus Bog-877. The sequence continues at coordinate 2,891 of PLDE01000157.1, forward strand.
TTCGACGCTCCTCTTCTTGCTCGGGTTATCAGCACTGGTGACAACCGTGGCCGGGTTCGCCAGCTGGGCTGCCGTCGCCCGCAGTCGCGTGCTTCGGCCGGTAGTCGTCGGTCTCGGAGTGGGCCTGCTTTGCGCCGGTCTCCTCTGCGCCCTCTGGGCTCATTCCCCGCTTGAGTTAGCTTCTGTTCCCGCCTTAGCCCTTTTGGTCGGGGGTCTGGCGGCGAGCGTTAGCCAGCTAGT
>PLDE01000075.1 GCA_003135035.1 Candidatus Dormiibacterota bacterium
GATTACGATGTGCGGAGGAGCTATGGTGCTGAATTGCGACAGCCGCAGAACTACATCCGCGACTTCCCGGCGCCTCCTATCGCTGGGCTTCTCCTCTATCTCAAAGTATTGCACCGCGGACAGAGGGAGGTGTATGGCACCATGGAGCACAAGTCGTTGGAGCTGCAGCAGCACTTCAACGTCCGAATGCTGCCTTGGGTGACCCGCCAGAGCAGCCGCCAAGTAGTGCCAGTGGTTGGTGTCGAGGTAGACCTGGAGTGGGCGATGGGCTTCGCTAACTGGGTCCGGCATGGCTCCCACATCGTCTCAGCCACGGTGTGGTCACAAGGTCAACGCGGCAGTAGCTGGCATGCCATTCCACACCGCCGCACCTTCCCCTCCACCGGTTCCGGCGACCCAGTGGGTGGGGCGAACAGCCACCGCGTAAGAAGACCCCGGGCCGTTTGGGGATGAGCCCGGGGTCGGAGCAGAGAGGGAAGGGGTCTCCTCCCCTGCTAGGTCACTCCAAGAGCTGAAGTCCCCCGCTGGAGGTCTCTGAGGGCCAGAGAATATCACACCTTAGGGATGAATGTTACACAAGAGGTCGACCTTTCGTGTAACATTCATCCCATGATGAGCTCACTGACTGAGACAGAGACCAAGCTCTTTGACCTCCTCCGTACCGCTCGGCAGCCGATGGTCGACCTCAGGGCCGACCGCGCCCTCCTCGCTAGCGTCTCCAAGAAACCCTCGAACCTGCTCTATCGCCTACACAAGAAGGGCCTGGCTCATCCGATCCAGCGGGGACGCTTCTTCGTCCAACTCGATGGCCAGCCGACGCCCCGCCCACGCTTCGCCACTCTCGACCCCTTGGCGGACGCTCTTCTTAGGCGCTTTGAAAGTCCATACCTCGTCTCGTGGCACTCGGCGCTATGGCGCCACGGGATCACCGATCAGCAGTCCCTGCGGCTCCATGTGGCGGTACCTATGCGCAAAAGGCCAGCCCAAGTGGGTCGCGTGATGGTAGATTTCATCACCGTCCCGCCGGAGAAGCTGGTTGGTGTTGATCAGACCATCCTTCGGCGAACCGGGGTACGCGTAGCAACCGTCGAGAAGGCCCTTGTCGATTCCCTTTCTCGCCCAGAGCTGGCTGGGGGAATGAGCACTGTCATCTCGGCTTTCCAGCAGGCATGCACGGAGGAGCGGCTATCTTCACGGCGTCTGGTCGAGTGCGCAATCGCCATGGATAGCCCGATGCTCAATCGGCGTCTCGGATACCTGATGGACGAGATCGGAATACCAGACAGCGATAGTCTTCTACCTTTTCTGGGTAGAAAGCACGGGGTGGCTCTGGTTCCTGGCATGACCCCAGAAGGGAAGGCGAACAGTAAGTGGCGTATCTATGAGGACGAAGTAACGGTTGGCGCTGGACTCCACCAGCGGTGACCCAAGAGCCAGTTACTACGCAAGAACTCATCAATGCGTTCACTGACGAGAGCGGTATCCCCGGCGAGCAGGCTCTCCTTATCGTCGCCCGAGCAGCCTTGGTGAGATACCTCGCGACGACCGAACTCACCGCTGAACGCTTTGTCCTCAAAGGCGGAACTCTTCTCCATCACGTATACAATTCACCCCGGATGTCCTTCAAGGACATCGACCTCGCCCACTCGCCAGATCCGGAACTCAACATCCCTAAAATCAAGGAATTATTGACCGTCCGCACCGACGTGATGACCATACTTCCGGACCAGGGTCATTGGGAAGTTGATGACGACATCTTCAAGGGCACGAGGGTGCCTTTTACGATCAAAGCTAGGGGCGTGGGAAACAAGGGAAGGCTGACCGTAAGTGTGTCCTTTCGCACGACGGAGCAGCTCGATCCCGCTCCACCGGCTCTGTTTTACTGTGCCATGTTGGCCGGCAGGAACCGGTTTCCGGTCAAGGCACTCAGTGTCAACGAGCTAGCCGCGGAGAAGTTCCTCGCTTGGACGGCCAAGCGCTTTAGCAAGCACTATGCCGATCTGGCCCTCATTGCAAGAGACCTCAGAGAACAGGTCGATCGAGGTCGCGTAGCTGATCTCATCGCTGACAAGTTCGAGCGTGAGCGAGGTTACCGAGGGTACGCGTCACAAGGTATTCGGGATCTACCTGCTTTGGCGGCTGCATTTCGGAATACCAATGAAGTGACGAAGGCTCGGAAAGCGTGGAAGAGTCAGCTAAGCCAAGACCTGGTGCTTTCCTCGCGTGAGACGGCGCGCGATAACAGCGTCTCAGAGTTCGCCAACGTCGACCGTATTGTAGCCGAATTCTGGCAATCCACTGTAGATGATCTGTCTAGAAGACACACCAGCCGACACTAGCTTCCATGATCTAGCTTACAGGGCGTCCCGCAGGTCTTCGAGAGTGCCGGAGCCAGCAGGTCTGGACAGTTCAAACCACGGCGGCCGGTCTGGACTCGTAAGTGAGAACTCCTCCCAGGGACAGCACCGACCGACAGCTGTCCTGGCCTCTGTCGGATGGACGGTAGAAGGGCGCCCCTACCCTCAGCCTCGCGTGAGCCGCGTCTGATTCTCTGTGAGGTCGCAATTGAGTCCAGACGCCGTAAGCACAGAGAGACCCCTGGCCAATTTTGTGGAAGTCCGGGGTCGGAGCAGAGGGGAGGGGGTCTCCTCCCCTGGCATTAACGGTTCTAGCCGAGGGACACCGGAGAGGCGTGTCCGCGCCCCTGTGCCTCCGGGGTACTCCGCAACTTCGCCGAGATTAACTCACTGCCCATTCCGAGACGCACTCGTCTCCACACCCCCAGCATCACCGCACCACCATCTCCAACGCCCGCGGCCAGACCCGCGGTAGGCGAGCGGACGGCTGTACCGACAGATCGGCGCGCAGCTTTCATCTGCCTATCCGGCATCGACAATCAGGAACACCGCTTGGTCCGCTGACGAGAGATTGGAGAAGCGGTGCGGAATGCTGCTTTGGTAGTCGGACGCATCTCCAGGAGCCAGGTCGACTTTCGCTGCGCCCACCTCAAGGCGAACTGTACCCTCCAGTACGAAGACGAACTCCCTGCCACGGTGGAGTAGAGCCTTCTGCATCGCTACTCCAGGCTCAAGCTCGAACAGAGCTGGCTCAAGCGCTGACTCGCCGGCCGGAAAGAGGAGCTTGAGCTGTACGCCGCTCTCGCGTCCCGGCGCGTCTATCCGCTCCTCCCGCCGCGCTACTTGGATAACTGACGAATAGGCGTCGCGAATCAGCTCACTTGGCGCCACTCCCACAGCGCTGCACACCGCCAGGAGCCGACTGAGGGAGATGTCCGTCCGGCCCCGCTCGAGCAGCCGGATGAAGGACTCGGAGATTCCGGTCGCGGCTGCCACGTCCGCCTGCGACAGCCCG
>PLDE01000175.1 GCA_003135035.1 Candidatus Dormiibacterota bacterium
CAGATCGAGGCCAAGGCGCTGCGCAAGCTCCGCCACCCGTCTCGGAGCATGAAGCTCAAGGACTATCTGGAGTAGGTCGCTCCGGCACCGGACTCCGCCGCCTGTGGGCGCGCGAGGGGTCACCGCTAAACTGCGAAGGCCCGATCCGGAGTAGCTCAACGGTAGAGCAGGCGGCTGTTAACCGCAAGGTTCACGGTTCGAATCCGTGCTCCGGAGCCATACACCCCCTTGTGTCCAATTCTGGGGTGGTAATTCAGACCTGGCCTAAATTCTCCGGAGGCTCGACCGTCGCGAAGCGCCCTCCATTGAAGCCCGTTGAGAGCCTCTTCACTGAATCCCCCGCAAGGCAGGCGCGGCAGGCGGGCGGAGCTGCGATCTCGGGGCCTAGTTTTCCCGGCCCAGCTTGCGGAGCACCCAGGGCCGCAGTGGCAGTCGGCCCAGTGCCAATCGGATGATCCCCACCATGACCGCGGCCTCAGCCACCCCGCCGATGAAATAGACCCACTGGGCCCCGTCGAAAACCTTGTTCATGATCACGTCGAACACCATCATGACCAGGATCCCGGCCCCGCAGGCGAAGATGGCCACGGCCGACGGCACGTTCTGGTCCTTCGTCTTCATCATCCGGTCAAGCCTCGGCGCTATCCAAGCGCTTAGCCGGCATCCCGACAGGATAGGATCAGAGGTAGACATGGAACTCTACGTCGGCTCAACAGTGCTCAATACTCCAGACATGGACGGGGCGATCGGCTTCTGGACCGCAGCTCTGGGCTACGTGGTACGCGATGGCGACTCGGAGTTCACGATTCTAACTCACCCCACGCGCCAGTGGTCGCACCTTTCGCTCCAGTTTTCGGGTGAGCCCAAACGGGGCTTCAATCGCGTCCACATCGACCTCTACGCTTCCGACCGCGAACGGGAAGTGTCTCGCCTAGAGGCTCTCGGTGCAACACGGGTTGTGCCCTGGAAATATGCGGAGAACGATGACCACATCGTGATGGCCGCTCCCGACGGCAACGAATTCTGTATCGTCCAGAGCCCAGATCGACAGGTCTAGCGGGCAGCCCCTGTCGGTCACCATCACCGGCTAACGATCCCCTCGGACGAGCGCGCCGCCACCTCCCTGCCGACGCCTCGGCGCACTCGTCCAGACAAGGTGTGAAAGTGCAGCTATGGTCGTCAATCGTCCCGTCGCACCTTAGACTTGGGCGATGGCTTCGATCGTCCTCCACCCAAAGCCGCGCGTGTTTGCCAGAGACTGGCGAACACGACTTGTGGCAAACCGGCTTGCACTGCTTTTGTTTGTACTGCTGCTCACTCTGTACTTGGTAACGTCGGTGCTCGACTTCCAGTCGCAGGGCAAGTGGACCCTCGTGACGATAGGAGGAGTCGTATTGCTCGGCTGTGTCGCCTGGTTCTCGGCCAAGGCCAACGCTCTAATCAGCATCTCCGAGGACACGATTGTTTACCGTAATGCGTTCCGCGTCCGACGGTCCTGCCAGCGAGACGCTGTTCGGCGTCTAGTCAGATTGCAGTTCTTCCTGGGGAGCCAGCGCGTAGAACGTCTGCTGGTCCTGGGTCTTCAAGACCGCTCACTGCTCGTGATTCAGAGCAGCCACTTCTCGGACTTTGACCAACTTCGTATGTGTCAGATTCTGTCGGTACCAATGTCAGAGATCCCAGGAACAATGCACGCCAAGGTTGCGAATCGACAATTTCCAGGTGCCGCATCGCTCTTCTACCGGCACCCCTCGGCTGTCACCTTCGGTGGCCTCGTAGCGGTCGCCGTCTTAGCCCTGCTAGGCGTCGGCGTGGTCATCGCCGTCTCGCGGCCATGACATGGTCTCCGCGGAGGGCAGACTCAGCGCAGGCGCGCAGACTCCAGGTGGCCAAGGCAGCCGCCAGAGTTAGCACGCGCCATCATCAGGGCTCCCTAGGCAGGAGCTGGTTTTAGCGCCGGGAGTCGGGAGAGACCGACTCCTTGACTCCCTTGACGGCGCCCTTGATCCCTTGCTTGGCGTCCTTCGCCTTGCGCTTGACCTTGCCGGAAGCCTTCTGAGTGCGCCCCTCGTTGGTCAGCTTCTTATCGCCGACCGCCTTCCCCACCGTCTTCTTGATGGTCCCTTTGACCTCGTCTTCACGTCCAGGCATGTTCACTCCTCTGCGCACCTCGATTACCGAGCCTTGAACCGAAGCTAGCACTCCGCTTGGATCAGAGCGGCGAGGAACTGGGAAGCGACTCGCCACCTGGCTATCCACGGATCGGGGCTGGCGGTCCTCCACAATGGACGGTATGAGGGTCTCCGTGAAGGCTGACTACGCGGTTCGAGCGGTGATCGAGCTGGCGGCCGCCGGCGACTGCGGGCCCGTCTCCGCCGAGCACATCGCGAGCATCCAGGACATCCCCCTCAAGTTCCTCCACAACATCCTGGCCGAGCTGAAGCACGAAGGCATCGTCAAGAGCTTCCGGGGAGCGGCGGGCGGGTTCGTGCTGGCCCGAGACCCGGCGCTGATCTCACTCGGAGACATCATCCGGGTGGCCAACGGAGGGCCCTTAGCCCGCGTTGGGGACTTCCGGCCTGACGAGCTGGCCTACACCGGACACATGGCCCCCCTCCGCGACGTCTGGGTGGCGGTGCGGGTGGGCATCCGGGACGTGCTGGATGCGGTCACCGTGGCCGACATTTGCTTAGGCGAGCTTCCCGAGGTCGTGCAGCAACTGCTGTCCCGGCCGGACGCCTGGCTGCCCCGAGTCAAGCTGATCCCCGGCCAGGCCCCGCGGGCAGGTGTACCGGGACCGCGCCCGCGCCCGCGCCCCGGAGCAACCTCCCCCACAGCGGAGAGTGCTCTCGTAGCCCACCCAGCCAGCGACAGCTCGGCCAGCTAGTCGCCCCCCGAGAAGACCTCCGCGCCGGTCACGTCCAGGCAACCCGTCGTGGGGTTTCGGTCGAAACAAGAGGTCGTCGTGGAGATCGGTTCGGAACAGCCCGAGTAGCTGCTCGACTTCGAGGTATCCCTGACGTCGATTTCAGACCATCCCACTGGCAGAGACTTCTCGGAGACGGTGACCAGAGACACGGGCGGCGGGGGCAGATGCCCAACGAAGACGGGCGACGGCGAAGCCTGATGCGGACCCCGTCGCCTTGACGGTTCATCGCCACCACGCTGGTGGAAGGGCCGCCTGAGCAGTTGTGCCCGCCGCTCAGGCTCCGGCGGACGCGGGGTCGAAGCGGAAAATTCTGGTGGCCACCACCAGAACGACGATGCCAACTCCAACCAGCACCAACAGGTCGGGAGCAACCGTGCTCAGGCTGTTGCCCAGTGCCATCAGTCCGCGAAGGCCGTCCGCGAAATACTTGAGCGGCATGATCACGGAGAGGTCGCGGAGCCAGGCTGGGGCGCCCGAGAGCGGGTAGAAGATGCCGGCGATGAAGAGCTGGGGCAGGGTGACCAGGTTGACCA
>PLDE01000152.1:0-7129 GCA_003135035.1 Candidatus Dormiibacterota bacterium
GAGAATACCCGTTGGTGTGCAGACCGCTCGAAGGCAGCGCCAGCAGCGCGTCTCCGGGACGCACGCGCCGCGGATCGAGCTGCTTCTTTCGTTCGACGGCGCCCACGATAAATCCGGCGAGGTCATATTCGCCCGGCGAATAGAAATCCGGCATTTCCGCCGTCTCGCCGCCGATGAGCGAGCAGCCCGCCTTTTTCGCGGCGCGGCTCATTCCTTCGATCACCTGCTCGACGATTTCCGCGTCCAGCTTCCCCATCGCGAGATAATCGAGGAAGAAGAGCGGCTCGGCTCCGGTGGTGAGGACGTCGTTGACGCAGTGGTTGACGATGTCCTGGCCGATTCCCTGGTGACGACCCACCGCCACGGCCACCTTGGACTTGGTGCCAACGGAGTCGGTCGAGCTGACCAGAACCGCATCGGAAGGCAGGTTCTGGCCCAACTTCCATACCGCAGCGAAGGGCCCGATTCCGGCCAGCACGGACGCGTTGTGAGTAGTCGCAGCGAGCTCGCCGACCCGGACCACCGCGGCTTGAGCACGGCCCCGGTCGACACCGGCGTCGGCGTACCGGCTCAAATCACCTCTCCCACCCCGGGACTCGTCCCCTCAGCCTTCAAGGGCCAGTTTGTCCATCTCCAGCTGCTGCGGTACCTGCACCGGGTAGGCGCCGTCGAGGCAGGCGAAGCAGAAGCCGGAGCCGCTGCTGCCGGCACGCAGTGCCTGGCGGAGCCCGTCCAAGCTGAGGTAGGCAAGCGAGTCGGCGCCGATCAGATCGCGCACCTCCTCGAGAGTGCGGCCGGCGGCGATCAACTCGCTCCGGCTGGCGATGTCGATGCCCATGAAGCAGGGGAAGCGGATCGGTGGCGAGGCGACCCTCATGTGGACCTCTCGAGCTCCCGCCCGACGCAGTGCCTCGACGATCTGGCGGGAAGTCGAGCCGCGGACGATGGAGTCATCGACCAGGATCACCCGCTTGCCCTCGAGAACGTGGCGCATGGGGTTGAACTTGAGCCTGACCCCGGCATCGCGCATGCCCTGCTCGGGCTGGAGGAAGGTGCGGTTGATGTAGCGCGACTTCATCATGCCCTCAGCGAAGGGAACCCGGCTCTCCTCGGCGAAACCGATCGCGGCTGGGGTCCCCGAGTCGGGAAGCGGGATGACCAAGTCAGCCGAGACAGGCGCCTCCTGGGCCAGGCGCACGCCCATGGCCCGCCGAGCCTCGTAGAGGCTGCGCTCCTGGAGGACGGAGTCCGGCCGGGCGAAGTAGATGAATTCGAAAGAGCACATGGCCGGTTGCCGGCGCACCCCGAAGGTGGCACTGCGCAGGCCGTCCCGATCGATGGTGACGATCTCCCCGGGGCGCACTTCGCGCACCAACTTGGCGCCGACCACGTCGAGGGCGCAGGTCTCGCTGGCGATGATGTAGCCGTCCCCGCCCGGCGCACCGAGCTCACCGAGTCGACCGATGCACAGGGGTCGGATGCCCAGCTCGTCACGGGCGGCGACCAGGCTGTCGCGGGTGATGAAACCGAGCGAGTAGGCGCCCTGAGCCCGCGGTAGGGCTCGCTGCAGCACTACTTCCAGTCGCTCTCCGGGAGTGCGGGCCAGAAGGGTCGCCAGCACCTCGCTGTCACTTGAGGTCTCGAACTGCTGCCCTTCCTCGACCAGCCCGGCGTGGAGTGCCTGGGTGTTGGTCAGGTTGCCGTTGTGGGCCAGTGCCACCGGACCCAATTGACCATGCTCGAAGCTGAAGGGTTGGGCGTTGCTGAGCCGCGAGGACCCGGTCGTGGAGTAGCGGGTGTGACCGATTCCGACCGATCCTCGCAGTTGCGCCAGGGACTCGGTGGAGAAGACCTGGCCGACCAGGCCCATGTCCCGATGAAGGTGAAGGCTCTCTCCGTCCGAGGTACAGATGCCGGCCGATTCCTGGCCTCGATGCTGGAGGGCGTAGAGGCCTAGGTAGCAGAGGTTGGCGACATCCTGGCCGGGAGCGAACACTCCGAAGATGCCGCAGGCCTCGTGCAGCTTGTCGGGCGTGTCCGCGTCTTCACCGAGGGCGCCGGAGAGCGGGGCAGCGGAGCCTGGCTTGGCTGTCACCACCACAAGAATACCTTGAAAACGAATCTGAACCAGAGCCTTGGTGGCTGGAGCAGCACGCTCAGGCCCCAGCCGACCAGGGACGCTCTTGACGCTCCGGAATAGCACCTTCCCAAACAGCCTTGGCCTCGGCAAGATTGATCTCGGCGAGGCCCTCCACGACGATGACCGACCCGCCCACCTGCCCGAGGTTCTGGAACGGCGTCCCGTGATCGCTGAAAAGGCGGGTGATCTCCTCCAGCGCTGCCGGACTGAAGCTGACCAGATAGCGGCCCTGGGATTCGCCGAAGAGGGCGGCAACGCTCCACCCCGGTGGCCGCTCCCCTGTCGGCCCGAGCGGCGGGCTGATTTGGGCTCCCAATCCCCCCAGTAGCGCTGACTCAGCCAGGGTCACCGCCAGCCCGCCCAGAGAACAGTCGTGGGCGGAGTTCAAAAGCCTCTGCTCGATGGCGGCGCGAATCGCCGCCGCCGAGCGCATCTCCTGCTCCAGGTCCAGTTCTGGGACTCGTCCTTCCAGGACCCCGTGCGCCAGCCGTTGATACTCCGAGCCGCCCAACTCGACGGCGTCAGGACCGGCTCCCGGAGGTCCCACCAGTCCGATCAGGTCGCCCTCCCGGCGGAATCCCGCCCCGAGGCGCAACTCGAGGTCGGGCAAGAGGCCGACCACACCCAATGTCGGGGTGGGCGGTATCCCCTCTCCCTCGAACTGGTTGTAGAGGCTGACGTTCCCGCTCACGACCGGGATGCCCATGGCGCGAGCCGCGTCGGCCAGGCCGGCAACCGCCTCTCCCAGCTGCCACATGATCTCGGGGCGGTCGGGATCGCCGAAGTTGAGGCAGTTGGTTATCCCCAGCGGTTCGGCACCTACACAGGCCAGGTTGCGGACCGCCTCGGCCACGGCGATGGCGGTCGCCCTGCGGGGGTCAAGTGGGGCCGATCGATGGGCGCTGTCGACGGTGAGGGCGAGGGCGTCCGAGCGACCTCTGAGCCGAAGGACCGCGGCATCTCCTCCGGGGCCGCTGACCGTGTCGTCGCCGACCTGGTGGTCGTACTGGCGCCAGACCCATTTGGTGTCGGCGCAGTTGGGCGATGCCAGCAGCCTGAGCCAGGCTTCTGCTGCCGACCAAGGCGGCGTCCTCAGCAGAGGATCGGCCGCGAGGATCGCCGAGACATCCGGCGGAGAGGCTTCGGGATGGCGCTCCGGGAAGCCAGAAACCAGTACCTGGAGCGGGAGGGAGGCGACCACCTCGCTAGCATCGGTGATGCGGAATATCGGCTCTTCGATCACCCTGCCGATCACGTCGCTGTGCAATCCCCAGCGCCGGAAGGCGGCTTGGAAGCGGCCTTCCATGCCCCGCCGAACCACCAGCACCATGCGCTCCTGCGATTCGCTCAGCATGACCTCGTAAGGAGTCATCTGGGCTTCCCGGCGGCTCACCTGGTCGACAGCTATCTCCAAGCCCACTCCACCTCGCTGGGCCATCTCGGCGCAGCTGCTGGTGAGGCCGGCCGCCCCGCAGTCCTGGAGCCCGACCAGGTCGGGGTCGCCGACCAACTCCAGGCAGGCCTCGAGCAGACACTTCTCCAGAAAGGGGTTGCCTACCTGGACTGCCGGCCGGCGGCCCTCGGCCGCCTCGTCCAGTTGCACCGAGGCGAAAGTCGCCCCATGGATCCCGTCGCGGCCGGTGTCGGCTCCCACCAGCAGGAGGGGATTGCCGGGTCCGGCCGCCTGAGCACGGACCAGCTGCTCGCGGCGGGCGAGGCCGACGCACATGGCGTTGACCAGGCAGTTGTGCTGATAGGCGGCGTCGAAGTAGGTCTCTCCCCCGACCGTGGGCACACCGACGCAGTTGCCGTACCAGCCAATCCCCTCCACTACCCGGGCGAAGCGCTGGCGCTGACGAAGATCGTCGGCATCGCCGAATCGGATCCCGTCGAGAAGGGCGACCGGTCTCGCCCCCATGGCGAAGCGGTCGCGCAGGATGCCGCCCACACCGGTGGCCGCTCCCTGGACCGGCTCTACCGCGCTGGGGTGGTTGTGGGATTCGATCTTGAAGCAGCAGAGGAGATCGCCGCCGAGGTCGACCACGCCGGCGTTCTCGCCCGGACCCTGGACCACGCGGGGGCCGCTCGAGGGCAGCTGGCGCAGGAGCGCCTTGGAGGTCTTGTAGGAGCAGTGCTCGGACCAGAGCGCTCCCAACATGCCCAGCTCGAGGCGGTTGGGAACGCGGCCCAGCTGGTCGCTCGCTGCCTGGTACTCAGACTCGGTGAGAGCCAGTTCCCTAAGCTCGGCGGCGGACGGGACTGGTGACGACGCGGGCGCCAACGTCATCCGGACCGGGGGGCCAGCTGCTGGAGGACAGCTGGGAAGAGCTGCAGACCGTGGTCGGAACCCAAAAGGAGTTCGCAGGCGCGCTCGGGGTGAGGCATCATGCCGAGAACGTTGCCCCGCTCGTTGAGGATTCCGGCGACGCTCTCCAAGGAGCCGTTGGGGTTGGCCGCAGCCGTCGCTTGACCGGAGGAGTCCGTGTAGCGGAAGGCGACTCGGCCCTCGGCGTTGAGTCGGGCCATCGTCTCCTCGTCCGCGTAGAAGCGGCCCTCACCGTGGGAGACCGGTACCTGCAGCAGCTGTCCCGGTTGCAGGGTGCCAAGGAAGGGTGACGAGGCGCGCTCCACCCGAAGCCAGCAGGGCTGACAGCGAAACTGCAGGCTGGCATTGCGGAGCAGCGCCCCCGGGAGCATGCCCGCCTCGCAGAGGATCTGGAAGCCGTTGCAGATGCCCAGCACCGGGCCGCCGGCCCGGGCATGCTCCTGGACCGCCTCCATGAGGGGGGCAAACCTGGCGATAGCGCCGGTGCGCAGATAGTCCCCATAGGCAAAGCCGCCGGGCAGAATGACCACATCACAGCCCTTGAGGTCACGGTCGGCGTGCCAGAGCGGAACCGCCACTGCCCCGCTGAGCTCGACGGCGTGAGCGCAGTCGCGGTCGCTCCAGGTGCCCGGGAAGACAGCGATCCCAAAGCGCAAGCTCAAGGAGCTTAGACCGGGCTCAGTTCGAAGCTAAAGTCCTCGATGACCCCGTTGCAGAGGAGCCGGCGACACATCTCTTCGACCCGGGCCCCCGCCTTCTCCTGATCCGGGCCTTCCAGCTCGAGGCGGATGAACTTCCCGACTCGCGCCCCGCCCACCTCGGGGTAACCGACCGCGTGCAGGGCCTCCTGGACCACCAGCCCCTGGGGATCGTTGACCACCTCCTTGAGGGAGACCACGACCTCGGCTACAAATCGCTGCCGGTGATCCGTCTCGAGGCCTCCAGATAGCGGTGACGGGTCTCGCGGACCAGCTCTTCCGGGAGCGGGGGCGGAGGTGGGTTGCGGTCCCAGCCGGTGGAGAGCAGGTAGTCGCGCACCAGCTGCTTGTCGAACCCGTGGGGAGATCGGCCGGGCGGCTGATCCAGGTCCCAGAGCCGCGACGAGTCGGGAGTCAGCAGCTCATCGATCAGGGTCAGCGAGCCTCCGATCATGCCGAATTCGAACTTGCTGTCGACCAGAATGAATCCCGACTCCTGGCAGTGCACCTGGGCGAGCCGGAAGATGCGCAGGCTGAGCTCCTCCAGGCGCCGCGCCAGCTCGCTGCCGACCTGCCTGGCCAGCTGGCTGCGGCTGATGTTCTCGTCGTGGCCGGTGTCGTTCTTGGTGGCCGGGGTGAAGCGCAGCTCAGGCAGCTCGCCGCCGAACTCCAACCCCTGGGGAAGCGGCTCGGAGGCCAGCGTCCCGTGCTCTTGGTACTCCTGCCAACCGCTTCCCGCCAACCGGCTGCGAACCACGCACTCGATGTCAATCCGTTCCGCCTTGGCCACGAACATGCCCCGTCCGCCGAGCTGTTCCAGAGCCCCTCGGGGGAGGGCACCGGGATCGTCGGGACGGAGGTGGTTGGGCACCAGGTCGGCGGTGGTCCGAAACCAGTAGCGGGACATGGCGGCGAGGACTCGACCCCGGTCCGGGATGAGGGTGGGAAGGACACTGTCAAAGGCGGAGACCCGGTCCGTGGAGACCATCAGCAACTGATCACCGAGATCGAAGGTGTCCCTGACCTTGCCCCGCCGGAAGAGGGGCAAGCCGGGCAGATCGATCTCGCCAACACCCGCGCCCAGTGCCTCGCTGTCAGCCACCTTCAGCCCTACCCCCTATCCCCACCGCCACCGGGGCGAGCAGACCCAGGCGACGGAAGCTCTCATCGATGTGAGTCAGGTAGGGCTCCAGTTCGAAGCAGGCGCTCACCTGCTCCGGAGTCAACGCCGCCGCCACCTCAGGGCTCGCCGCGACGGTGGCCCGAAAGTCCCCTTGCGGTTGATCAGCGGACAAAGCCAGCGACTGAACCAGCCGGTAGGCAGCCTCGCGAGTTGTGCCAGCGCGGATCAGAGCCAGGAGGAGCTGCTGGCTTTGCGAGATCTGGCCCCGGCGCTGCAGGTTGGCCAGCATCGCTGGCGCGTCTACCTGGAGGCCGCCGATCACCTGAAATAGGCTGCGCAGGATGTAGGCCGTGGTCATGGTGGCGTCAGGCAGGGCCACCCGCTCGACTGAGGAATGGGAGATGTCGCGCTCGTGCCAAAGGGCAACGTCCTCGAGGCCGGCGACGGCCCAGCCTCGGAGCAACCGACAGAGCCCCGAGACCTGCTCCAAACGCACCGGGTTGCGCTTGTGGGGCATCNNTCGGTGCGCTGGAGGTGGCGGAGTGTGGTCGCCAGGCGGTCGCAGACCGAACCCAGGACAGCCAGCGAGCACAGGTAGGAGGCGTGGCGATCACGGGCGACGACCTGGGTTGTGATCGCGGCCGGCTTGAGGCCCAGCTGCTCCAGGGCCAACACCTCAACCTCGGGGCTCAGGGTGGCGTGTGTCCCGACGGTACCCGAGAGCTTGCCCACTTGGACCTCTTCGGCCGCCGTTTCGACACGCCTTCCGGAGCGGTGCAGTTCGTCGTAGTGATTGGCGAGAACAAAGCCAAAGGTGACGGGCTCGGCGTGCATCCCGTGGG
>PLDE01000152.1:7219-8560 GCA_003135035.1 Candidatus Dormiibacterota bacterium
TCGGCCTCGATCTCGGCGACCCGCTCGAGCGAGGGCGGCTTGGCCAGGCGGAGCGCTGCCATCTCTTGGGCGGGGATCTCACCCAAGGTGGCTCGCGCCTGGCAGACAGCCACTTCGACCTCGAGCCAGAGGCGCAGACGGTTCCGGTCCGACCACAGCTCCCGCAATTCCTTGGGGGCATAGCGGTCGATCACGAGCGACCGCCTGGCAAGGGTCGCTGCAGCGGCAGGGCCGGTGTCACCTCGGCTGAGTATAGATGGCGAGGCAAAGCGCCTCCGCCTAGCCGGCAGCGGCCGCCGCGTACGCGATCAGCCGATCTGGGCGCAGCACCAGCCAGGAACCCGCCCAGGTGGTATCGCCCAACTTCTCCTGAGAGCNNAGCTGGTGATCGGCACCCACGCCTTGGCCGACCAGGAGGGCGGCCCGGGGGTGAGCGCTGATGTCGCGGAGGCGCGCTGAGCCATCGACCGCCGGCAGCCAGAAGGAGCCGTCGTCGAGGAACACAAATGACACCGGGACCAGGTGCGGTTCACCCTCGGGACTGCCGGTGGCGATCGCGCAGTAGCGCTCCCTGGCGAGAAAGCGTCCGACTTCCGCGGCCGTCATTCGGGAGGGCGCGGACCAGGCCGCGCGAGCCGCCGCTCCAGCTCGCGCCCATGACGAGTCGAGCAGGGCCTGAAGTGTCTCGGCATCGCTCATCTCGTGGATGGTCCTACAGGACTCTGTAGTAGGCAAGTTGCAGCGGGCGCTGCCAACTGCCCGACCCGGGGCCGGCGGCGTACGGTTCCCAGGTGGGGACCAAAGGGAAGCTTGGGTTCGTAACCGCGTGCCCGGCCTCACCGTTTCTGGTTGCGGTCCCAGGAGTGTCGCGCTGAGAATCCCCCCGGACCGCGAGGAACAGTTGATCGCCCGAGCTAAGGACGATCCGGAAGGCTTCGGCGAACTCTATGACCATTATTTCCCCCAGATTTACCGGTACGTGGCTTCCCGGGTCCGCAGCTCGGACCTGGCCGAAGACATCACCAGCGAGGTGTTCTTCAAAGCGCTCCGGGCGATCGGCAGGTACCGACCGAGCGGTCATCCCTTCTCCGCCTGGCTCTACCAGATCGCCGTCAACACCATCACCGACCACTATCGCTCCCGCAAGCGCACNNCTTGAGAGTGGCCCGGAGCGGCCCTCCGCCGGCGTTGCCGTGGACGAGCAGGTGGCACAGCAGATGGGCCTCGAGGAGATCTGGCAGGCGATCGATGCCCTGCCCGATCAGCAGCGGACCGCGATGACCCTCAAATACTCGCAGGATCTGCCTTTGGCGGAGATCGGCAAGATCATGGGCAAGAGCG
>PLDE01000212.1 GCA_003135035.1 Candidatus Dormiibacterota bacterium
GGGACGGCTTCCGCTGCATCGTCTTCCGCGACCAAGACCGCTTGGAGCTGACGAGCCGCAACGAGCGTCCACTGACCCGCTATTTCCCGGAACTACTGGAGCCTCTGCGGCGCTCTTTGCCGGGGCGCTGCGTTGTCGACGGCGAGGTGGTGATCGCCGGTCCCGGCGGACTGGATTTCGACGCCCTCCTCCAACGCATCCACCCAGCGGGCTCGCGGGTTAGCCAGCTGGCGACCGAGACTCCGGCCTCCTTTGTCGCGTTCGACCTGCTCGCCCTGGACGACCGCGATCTGCGCGAGCTGCCCTTCTCGGAGCGCCGCCAGCTGCTGGAGGCGGCCCTGCCCGGCTCGGATCCCCAGGTGCACTTGACCCCGGCTACCAGGGATCCGGAGCAGGCCCGAGACTGGTTCCAACGCTTTGAGGGAGCGGGCCTCGATGGTGTCGTTGCCAAGCCCGAGTCACTGCCCTACCTGGAGGGCCAGCGAGTGATGCTCAAGGTGAAGCATCAGCGCAGCGCCGACTGTGTGGTGGCCGGGTTTCGCTGGCACGTCAACGAGGACGCCGTGGGATCGCTGCTTCTCGGCCTCTACGACGACAACGGGGTCCTCCAGCACGTCGGGGTGAGCGCCTCCTTCACCGCGCTGCGTCGGCGCGAGCTGGTTGCCGAGCTGGAACCACATCGGAGCCGAGACCAGGCGTCCAGCCACCCCTGGCTCGCCTCCGCGGGGGGCGCTCTGCCCGGGCGCCGACCGGGCACGCCCAGTCGCTGGAGCGGCAAGCGCGACCTGTCCTTTGAGCCGTTAAGGCCAGAACTGGTGTGCGAGGTCGCCTACGACCACCTGCAGGGCGACCGCTTCCGTCACGCCACCACCTTCATTCGCTGGCGACCAGACCGTGCTGCCAGCTCCTGCAGCTACCAGCAGCTCGAGGTGAGCGTTCCCGCCGAGCTGTCGGAGATCTTCGTGGCCACCACGGGGAGCGTCGCCAAACCAGCCGTCCCGTAGCCAGCGGAAGCGGGCTAACCGGTGGCTCGGTTCGAGCCCGCCCACTTCAACAGCTCTTCAGCCGGCCAGGCGTTGATGATCCGGCCATCAGGCACTCCCGCGTCTGCCGCCTGCTCGCAACCCAGGCGGAGCCATTCCAGCTGTCCCGGAGCGTGGGCGTCAGTGTCGATCGAGAAGAAACAGCCGGTAGCGACCGCCAGCCGGAGCAGGTCGGGAGGTGGGTCCTGTCGCTCGGGACGGGAATTCACCTCCACCGCCGTCCCCGACTCCATGCACGCGGTGAAGACGACCGCGGCATCGAAGGTGGACGGCGGCCGCGGCCGCCCTTGGAGAAGCCGACCAGTGCAGTGCCCGAGAACATCGGTGTTGGGGTCACGGACGGCATTCACCATGCGTTCAGTCATCTGGTCAGGTTCCATGCGCAGTTTGGAGTGCACGCTGGCGACCACCAGGTCGAGCTGTTGCAGCAGCTCCACCTCCTGGTCCAGAGAACCGTCGTCCAGGATGTCCACCTCGATCCCGGTCAGGATGCGGAAGGGGTGGAGCTTCTCATTGAATAGTTCCACCTCCTCCAGCTGACTCCTCAGACGCTCCGGGGAGAGACCCCGGGCCACGGTGAGTCGAGGACTGTGGTCGGTGAGCACCATGTACTGGTGGCCGAGGGAGCGGGCCGCCAGCGCCATCTCCGCAATCGGACTGCCTCCATCCGACCAATCGGAATGGCTATGGCAGTCGCCCAGCAGCTGAGCGCGGATCACGGCGGCCCGGCCCTGAAGCGGTGGGACGACCTCGGCCTCCAGGGTCTCGAGATAGGTCGGTATGCCTCGAGCCAGGGTTTCGGTGACGGCCTGAGCGGTGGTTGCTCCCACTTGCGCCAGGGAGGTCAGCTGGCCACTGCTACTGAGGTGGCGCAGGCGTTCGGGCGGGGTATCCGCGACCACCCGAGCGGCCCTCCGGAAGGCTCGGACCCGGTACGACTCGGCTCCCTGAGTCTCGAGCAGATAGGCGATCCGCGCGAGGGCTTCAGCTGGCTCCACGGCGACCACGGTTGGGCAGATGGTGCTGGGCTGTCAAGTTGGCCGTCTCGGAAGGATCACCGGCTCTGGAGTTCTCGCACGGCATCGATGGTGTCCGCCTCGGCCGCATCCTTGTCTTCCCGGTAACGAAGCACGCGAGCGAATCTGAGGGCCAGCCCTCCCGGGTAGCGAGGCGAGGTCTGGACGCCGTCGAAGGCCACCTCCACCACCAGTTGGGGAGCCACCTGCACGGTGATGCCCTGGCGGCCGACTTCAAGCGCGAGAAGTGCCTGCGTCTGCCAGCGGAGCATTTCGTCGGTCAAGCCCTTGAAGGTCTTGCCCAACATGATGAAACCGCCGGCTCGATCCCGAGCCCCCAAGTGGAGGTTGGAGAGCCATCCCTGGCGCCGCCCGTGTCCCCACTCGGCGGCGAGGACCACCAGGTCCAGGGTGTGCCGTGGCTTGACCTTGATCCAGCCCTGTCCCCTACGGCCCGCCTGGTAGGGCGAGTCCAGGGCCTTGACCATGACCCCCTCGTGCCCGCGCGCCAGCGCATCATCGAGAAACGCCGCCGCCACGTCGAGGTCGGGATCGAGCACCCGGGGCACGGTCATTTCCGGCGGGAGCAGCTTCGCCCCGATCTCGATCCGTTCTCTGGTGGTCAGGTCGATCAGATCCTCGCCATCGACGTGGAGGATGTCGAAGATGAACGCGGTGAGTGGGACTCGCTGTCGCAGCGGCTCAGGATCGCCTCGGAAGGCGACTCGAGCCGACGTCTCCTGAAATGGCCGCGGCCGGCCGTTGGCCCGCAGCGCGATCACCTCTCCGTCAAGGATCAAGCGCTTGGCATCCAGCCGACGCGCGGCCTCGACCAGCTCGGGAATGCGATCTGTGATCGGCTCGAGGGTGCGAGTGAAGATCGTTACGAGATCGCCGTCTCGGTGCAGCTGAACCCGAATTCCGTCCAACTTCCACTCCACGGCCGCCGGACCCACCCGCTCCAGGGCCTCGGCCAGCGAGGTGGCCGACTTGGCCAGCATCGGCTGCAACGCCGTCCCCACCTGGAGCCGAAAGCGAGCCAGTCCCGGCTCTCCCTGCTCCAGTGCCGCCGCCGAGACTTCGACCAGGTCCCCGGCCAGCATGGCGGCGCGACGAAGGGCGCGAGGGCTCACTCTCGAGGCCTCGGCGACCGCCTCGGCAACCAGCCCCTGCAGGGCCCCCTGGAGCAACTCGCCGTTGATCAGTCGCTGCAGGAACTGCTGCTCCGCCGGGGTCGCCTGGACCATCAGTCGAGCCAGCAGCTGGCAGCGTCGCCCGACGGCCCCCGGACCCGAAGTGGCCTCAATGGTCGCCAGCGACTGGTCAACGGCGCTCAGAGTCAAGGTAGCCTCGTCCGCCGCCGCGGTTCTCTCGCTGAGGCTCGACCACGCTATCCCCAGCCGCTTCTGCCGGGGCGCGCCGGCGATGTAGGCGACCGCGATCCGCACGTCTCCGGGCTCCGCTTGGCCAAGCAGGCTGGAGATCAGACTGATCTTGTCCTTCCGTGATCTGCTGGCGCTCACCGCGAGCGAGCACGCGACCAGCTGGGAGAGCTTCATGAGACCAGTCTGGCGGGCGCTGGCTGACTCATCAGGTAGCCCCTCTAGCAAGCCCGAATGCTTCGGCCAAGAAGCACTCAGCACCCACCACGTACTACCGGTCTGGCACCATCCACCCCATGGCTGCCCAGCCCCCGCCAGCTCGGATCGAGGTCGACGGCCGGACGTTGGAGATCTCCCACCCCGACAAGGTCTTCTTCTCGGCTCGGGGCGAGACCAAGCTCGACCTGGTCAACTACTACCTTGCGGTGGGAGCCGGGGTCCTCAAGGGCGTGTGGGAGCGGCCCACCGTTCTCAAGCGCTTTCCCAACGGAGCCGAGGGACCGTTCTTTTTCCAAAAGCGCGTCCCCGCCAACCGACCCGAGTGGCCCCACACCGCGACTGTGCACTTTCCCTCTGGGCGCTCTGCCGAGGAGCTATGTCCCCTTGACGTGGCGCATATTATTTGGGCGGTGAACCTGGGCTGTGTCGATTTCAACCCGTGGCCGGTACGCGACTCGGACCTCGATTGCTCGGACGAACTGCGCGTTGACCTCGACCCGATGCCCGGCGTGACCTTCGACGATGTCCGCCGGGTCGCCGGCTGCGTACACGAAGTGCTGGAACAGCTCGGTATGCCGAGTTTTCCGAAGACTTCCGGAAGCCGCGGGATCCATATAAATGTGCCTATCGAGGCGAAATGGGGTTTTACCGATGTGAGGCAAGGTGCGCTCGCATTGGCAAGGGAAGTCGAACGGAGGATGCCAGAGATCGCGACCTCCAAATGGTGGAAAGAGGAGCGAGGCACTCGCGTCTTCATCGATTACAACCAGAACGCGCGCGACCATACGGTCGCCTCGGCATACTCGGTCAGACCGGTCCCCAACGCCCGGGTCTCAGCGCCGTTCACTTGGGATGAACTGGACGGGATCGACCCCAACGAGCTGACAATTTTCTCGGTGCCGGAGCGCTTCGCGGCGATCGGCGACCCAGCAGCAGGGGCAGACGGTCTCGCCTGCTCGCTCCAGCCACTGCTCGATCTTGCCCGGCGGGACTCCGAAGAGCGTGGGCTCGCCGATGCCCCGTGGCCGCCGCATTTTGCCAAAGCGCCCGGCGAGCCGACGAGGGCTCGTCCCTCCGTCCGACGGGCCCCTTAGCCTGGTAACACCGCCT
>PLDE01000273.1 GCA_003135035.1 Candidatus Dormiibacterota bacterium
CATGGTCAACCACATGATCGAGGAGTACTCGCGTCACAACGGCCATGCCGACCTGATCCGGGAGCGACTGGACGCGGCGACTGGGGACTTCCCCTCCTAAAGCCCAGCACCACCTCCCTTTTTCGGCCCTGACAAAAGGCTTCACTCCCCTCCCCCCTCAGTAGGTTCCCCACATGAGGTCAGCAGAGCAACAGGCTGTCAGGCGACTCGCTCCGAGTCTGGGTCAGCATCCTGGGAAGACCGAGCCGACAAACGAGGCGAGACGGTTCTCCACGACCCCTGGAGCTGTTCAGGGATGGGCTGGAACGGAGCTTCGAGGTTGGGGCGTTGTGTCCTGCCGCACCCGCCTCTCCCGCGCCGCGACGGCGGAGCGGCGGATGCCCGGTTCCACCGGACTGCTCCAGAGGCCCGGCTGACCCACAAAGGGGCTACCCAAAGCCGACAGACGCTGATAGACCGCGATGGCATTTTGACTTCGGACCTGGCGCTGAGCCTGGAACTGAACTAGGTAGAGGCGAACTCAAAAACCCTTGCGCGCAAGCTCGTGTGGGTTCGACTCCCACTGCTGGCACCATCAGCTACTGGGCCATCTTCGTCAGCTGCGACCGTAAGAACAGAGCTGCCGCTCATCTCGGGTGACTTTCAGCCCTGAGCGAGCGGGGGCGGTTATCGATGAGTCGAACCACTCTGGGCAGCCACCCAGTCCCGGTGGGCATCGAGGTGGTTAGATTGTTCCGTTGGAGCGTCGAGGTGGCTGGGAGGTAGGAATGGGAGTCACGGCTGAAGGGAGGCATCCAATTACCGGAAATACCGCCGCGATTCCTCACTTTTTGCAGGGGGAGCGGATAGTCGACGGTCCGGCCCGGTCACTCCCCGTGTTCGATCCTGCATTGGGCCGCCAGACTGGCTCGGTTCCCATGGCGTCAAAAGAGGCGGTGGCTGAAACGGTGGCCCAGGCGCGATCGGCGCAGCCGGCCTGGGCGGCGATGTCGCTGGGCCGGCGGGCCGAAGTCTTCTTCAAATTTCGGACGCTCCTCGGCCAGCGTGCCGACGAGCTGGCACTGGCTATCACCCAGGAGCACGGCAAGGTACTCTCCGACGCTAAGGGTGAGATCAGCCGCGGTTTGGAGAATGTCGACTTCGCCTGCGGTCTCTCCCACCTGCTCAAGGGTGCCAAGTCGATCGAGGTCGCCTCCCACATCGACGTCGAGGAGTACCGCTTGCCCATCGGCGTCGCGGTCGGGATCTCGCCCTTCAATTTCCCCGTCATGGTGCCCCTCTGGATGATCTGCAGTGCTCTCGCCTGCGGCAATGCCTTCATCCTCAAGCCCAGCGAGAAGGACCCCTCGGCGTCCGTGCTGCTGGCGGAACTGTTTAGCGAGGCTGGCCTTCCGCCGGGAGTTCTGAGCGTGCTTCACGGCGACGCCAGCACGGTAAATCACCTGATCGACCACCCCGACGTGGCTGCGGTTAGCTCAGTGGGCTCAACTCCGGTGGCCCGCCAGATCTACCGGCGGGCGGGAGAGCGCGGCAAGCGCGTCCAGGCCCTGGGCGGCGCCAAGAACCACATGGTGGTCTTGCCTGACGCCGACTTCGAGGCGGCTGCCGATGCCGCGGTGGCGGCCGGATTCGGCTCCGCCGGCGAGCGCTGCATGGCGATCTCGGTGGTGGTGGCAGTAGGCGCCGCTGCCGACCCTTTGGTCGATCTGATTCGCGCCAAGATGGCCAACCTGCGGATCGGTCCCGGCACCGACCCACAGTCTCAAATGGGTCCACTCATCACCGCCGAACATCGTGACCGGGTCGCCGCCTATGTCGGCATCGGCGCCGGCGAGGGAGCGACCGTTGTGGTGGACGGTCGGGACGTGCCCTTCTCGGGTGCCGGCTTCTTCCTCGGGGCCTCTCTTCTCGATCAGGTGAACCCGAGGATGGAGGTCTATCAGGACGAGATCTTCGGCCCCGTCCTAGCTGTCGTCCGCTGCGCCACGTATGGGGAAGCACTCGCGGTTGTCAATGGCAATCGATACGGCAACGGGGCTGCCATCTTTACCCGGGATGGGTCGGCGGCCCGGCGCTTCTGCCGCGAAGCCGATGCCGGCATGGTCGGAGTCAACGTCGCCATCCCGGTTCCCATCGGCACCTACTCCTTTGGTGGCTGGAAGGACTCGCTCTTCGGCGACGGCCACATGTACGGGCCTCAGGGCATCAACTTCTTCACCCGGAGCAAGGTGGTGACCAGCCGGTGGCCCGAGGGCGACGACAAAGGCCCGGGCATGAACCTCAATTTTCCCACCAATTGATGGCGATTGTTTGATGAAGCAGGTCGAGGAGGCAACCGTCCCGGCCACCCCCGACGGCATCGACCACGTCTTTCATACCTGGTCCGCCCAACGGGGTCTCGAGCATTTCAAGCCGGCGGGTGGAGAGGGCTGCTGGTTCTGGGACCAGTCCGGGCAGAGATATCTCGACTTCGCCTCGCAACTGGTCTTTCTCAATTTGGGCTACCAGCATCCGGCGCTGATCGCCGCCATCAAAGAACAAGTCGAGATCATGTGCACGCTGGCGCCTGACTTCGCCAGCGACCCTCGTAGCGAGTTGGCCGCCCTCATCGCCGCCCGGGCGCCCGGCGATCTCGACTACGTCTTCTTCACCAATGGAGGCACCGAGGCCAACGAGCACGCGCTGCGGATGGCCCGGCTCCACACCGGACGGCACAAGGTGCTCAGCACCTACCGCAGTTATCACGGTGCGACGGCGGGATCGATTGCCCTGACCGGTGATCCCCGCCGGTGGGCCAGCGACCCAGGCATGGCCGGGGTGGTCCACTTCATGGGTCCCTATCTGTATCGCTCTCCATTTGGATGCCAGACCGAGGCGGAGGAATCCCGAGCGGCCTTGGCTCATCTCCGCCAGGTGATCGAGCTGGAGGGTCCGCCCACGATCGCGGCCATCTTCTTGGAGACGGTGGTCGGTACCAACGGGGTGCTCCTGCCTCCGGAGGGCTATCTCGCCGGTGTGCGGGAGCTCTGCGACGAATTTGGCATCCTCATGGTCTGCGACGAGGTGATGGTCGGATTCGGGCGCATTGGCGAGTGGTTCGCCGTCGACGCCTGGGGGGTGACCCCTGATCTCATCACCTTTGCCAAGGGAGTTAACTCAGGCTACGTTCCCCTGGGCGGTGTCATCGTCTCCTCGGGAATCTGGGAGTCCTTCGCCGACCGCGCCTACCCGGGGGGCCTGACCTACTCAGGTCACCCACTCGCCTGTGCCGCTGGGGTGGCTAGCATCCGGGTTTTCGAGGAGACCCAACTACTTGCCCAGGTTAGAAAACTGGGAGACGAGGTCGCCAAGCCGGGTCTGGTGGCCCTCATGGAGCGCCATCCGTCGGTTGGCGAGATCCGCGGCCGGGGCCTCTTCTGGGCCGTTGAGTTGGTGCGGAACCGAAAGACGCGGGAGATGCTGGTACCGTTCAACGCCGCAGGTGCCGCCCGGGAGCCGATGACTGAGGTGATAGCAGCGTGCCGAGAACTCGGACTCTGGCCCTTCAGTCACTTCAACCGGATCCACGTAGCCCCACCCTTAGTCATCAATGCGCCCGAGCTTGAGGACGGCATCGGCCGGCTGGACCAGGCGCTGACCGTGGCCGATCGCTACGTCGACGGCTAGGCCAGCGGCTCGAACCCTGAACTGATCCGAGCGCCGTTCGCAACCCTCTGGCCGGCAGCGAGCCCCGATCTATACTCCGCCCCATGCATCTCGCCGCCATCTTGGTCAACGACGTCGCCTGGCTTCTCGAGATCTATGGCCTCTGCATCCTGGTTTGGGCCTTCATGTCATTCTTTCCGGAGGCTTACGCGACACCCGTCGGCCACCTCCTCGAAGCCCTGGTGATGCCCGTCATCCGGCCCCTGCGCCGCGTTCTGCCCATGATCGCCGGGCTTGACTTCACCCCGCTCCTGGCGCTGGTCCTGGTCTTCGCGGTGGCGCAACTCCTCCAGGAGCTGGCCAGCAACAACTTCACCAATCCCGTGTACGTCATCTTCAACGTCGTCTTTGAGTTCATCGGGGCGGTTGTCCTGGTGATCCTGGTGCTGCTCCTGATCCGAGTGTTGATCGGAGCCTTGCGGGTCGACCCCTGGCATCCCTTCGTCTTCGCGATCAAACGGATCACCGACACCTTCGTGAAACCGATCGAGCGGGCCGCCCGGGTCCAGGAGGAGATGGCGGCCGCGATCGGCTTGGTGGTCGCGGTGGTCGTCTACATCGCCCTGGCTCAGATCCTCTTCCCCAGCCTGCTCAACGGTCTGACCCGGATCTAGGCTCGAGCCCTAGCGGCTGCGGCCCCGGAAGCGAGGCGGAGGTGCCATCGTCCTGATCGCCTCGATCTGGTAGGAACCGGGACCGAAGAGGGCGACCACAGCTGACTCCAGGGCCGGACCGGCGGCCGCGAGGTGCTCGCGGCCGAGCTCCAGTTCATGGTCCCCCTCACCATCCCGAAGGTGCAGCACCACCAGCGACTGGCCCGAGTTGTCCTGCAACACCAGCGCGAGTCGACGCAGCTCGTCTTCGCCTCCCTGGTGAGCGTGCACATGGACCACCGCGGAAGCGCGCCAGTCGGCCAGGGCCGGATCGTCAAGTGCCAGCACCTCCTCCGCGATAACGCGAGCCTCCTCCGGTTCCTCCGCCGCCGTGGGCTCAGTGGACTCCTCGCCCTCCAAGCCGTTCGGAGTCGGGCTCGCTCCCCCGCGGTTGGGGACGCCACGCCGGGCTCCGACCTCGACCCGTCCCCGCACAACTACCACTCCGTCGGCCTGAAGTAAGACGGCGGCTTTTTGGTATAGCGATGGAAAAACCACCACCTCGCAGACTCCGGTGAGGTCTTCGAGCTGGGCAAAGGCCATGGCCTCACCGCTACGGGCCTGGACCCGTCGACACTCGCGCACCGATCCCCCTACCTGGACCACACTGCCTTCCAACCTGGCCAGGTCGGAGACAGCGGTGTCAGTGCGCTGGCTCAGCTGCTGGCTCAGCCGCTGCAGGGGATGCTCACTGAGGTAGAGGCCCAGGTGCTCCCGCTCCCAAGCCAAACGCTCACGCTGCATCTCCTCAGTCAACGACTCGACGACCCACTGCGGGGTCTCGTCGGTGGAACGCGCCGTCTCCGCGGGCTCGGCGTCGAAGAGTGCGATCTGGCCCGAATCCCGCTCCCGAGCCGCGATCTCGGCGCGGCGCATGGCACTGTCCAGCTGGGCCAGGAGGAGGCCGCGATCCCCGAGCAAGTCGGCGGCGCCACTTCGTATCAGGGCCTCCAAGGCGCGGCGGTTCAGCTCGTGACCGCGAACCCGGGTGCAGAGGTCGATCAGAGAGAGGAAGGGTCCTCCCGTCTCGCGCACGTCGACCAGCGTCTGGGCTGCAGATTCCCCGACGTTCTTGATGTGCTGCAGCCCATAGAGGATCTCGTCCTTGGCCCCCAGCCCATCCTTTTCGCTGCGTTCTTTGACCAAGACGCTGAAGGGAGCCCGCGAGCGGTTGATGTCGGGGGGGTGGACGACGATGCCCCGCGCCTGGGCGTCTTGGATCGCCCGCTTTAGGCGCTCGAAGTCACTGGCCTTGCTGTTGAGCAAAGCGGCCATGAACTCGAGCGGGTAGTTGGCCTTGAGGTAAGCCGTCTGGTAGCTGATCAACCCATAGGCCACGGCATGGGCCTTGTTGAAACCGTAGCCGGCGAAATAGTCGATGTAGTCGAAGAGGTCGACGGCCGTCTTCTCGGCCACCCCACGAGCCATCGCCCCTTCCAGGAACCGCTGCCGCTGGGCGGTCATCTTGGCTTTGTCCTTCTTGCCCATCGCTGCGCGCAGCAAGTCGGCCGCGCCCAGGCTGAACCCGGCCGCCTGGGCAGCGATCTGCATGACCTGATCCTGGTAGATGATCACCCCGTGGGTTTCCTTGAGGATCGGCTCAAGCTCGGGCAGCAGGTAGGTGATCGGATCCACGCCGCGCCTTCGCTTCATGTATAGATCGGTGGCGCCTCCCTCGATCACCCCCGGACGGTTGAGGGCAACCGCGACCGCCATGTCCTCGATTGAGCGCGGTCGCATTTCCATGACGATCCGCCGTCCCCCCTGCTGCTCCATCTGGAAGACGCCCAGAGTGTCACCCCGGGCGAGGAGATCGTAGGTCGCCTCGTCATCGAGCGGAATCGCCTCCAGGTCGGGACGTATGCCCCGCTGGCTGGCGATGTTGTCCAGGGTTTCCTCGATGATGCTGAGGTTTTCCAGGCCCAGAAAGTCCATCTTCAGCAGCCCGATCTTCTGGACCCCATCCATGTCGAACTGGGTGACGATGGCTTCGCGGTTGCTGGTTGCCCGCTGCAGAGGCACGTAGTCGGTCAGCGGCCCTGGTGCGATCACCACCCCGGCCGCGTGGGTGCCGGCGTTTCGCGAGATCCCTTCCAGGCGCCGCGCCGTGTCAACCAACCGGCGCGCCCAGGGTTGGCCGTCGTAGGCCGCCTTCAGCTCTTTGGACTCAAGCAGGGCGGCGTCGAGGGTCACCCCGGGCCGGATGGGGACGAGCTTGGCCAGCTGGTCAACTTCGGGAAGGGGCACATTCTGGACCCGGCCGACGTCCCGGAGAGCAGCTCGGGCGGCCATGGTTCCGTAGGTGACGATCTGGGCCACCCGGTCAGTTCCGTAGCGGCGATTGACGTAGTCAATCACCCGGGCCCTGCCGGCGACATCGAAGTCGATGTCGATGTCAGGCATGGAGATCCTCTCCAGGTTGAGGAAGCGCTCAAAGATGAGTCCGTACTGGAGGGGATCGACGTTGGTGATCCCGAGGCTGTAGGCGACCAAGCTCCCCGCCGCCGAACCGCGGCCGGGACCGATCTTCACCCCCTCTTCGCGGCCCGCCCGGGTGAAGTCCCAGACGATCAGGAAATAGGCGGCGAAGCCGGTCTCGCGGATGACGCCCAACTCGTAGCTCAGCCGCTCCAGGTACTCCCCGGCAGGCTCCTCACCGCGGCAGCGCTGGCGCAGTCCCTCGGAGGCGACCAGTTGCAGAAGTCCATCCGCGTCCTGACCGGCGGGAACGTCGTAGGTCGGCAGGAGTCGCTGGTCGAGAAGGGGCTCGAAACGGCAGCGAGAGGCGATCGCCCAGCTGTTGTTGACCGCTTCCAGGCAATAGCTGAACTTGCTGGCCATCTCGTCGGCCGAGGAGACGTAGAAGTGCGGCCCCGAGAAGCGCAGCCGCTTGGGGTCATCCAGACGGCTGCCCGTCTGGATGCAGAGAAGCACATCGTGGGCTTCGGCATCATCCTGATCCACGTAGTGGCAGTCGTTGGTGGCGACCAGGGGCAGGTCGGTCTCGCGGGCCATCTGGATCAGGCCCTCGCGGACAACCCGCTCCTCCTCCATGCCGTGATCCTGGATCTCCAAAAAGAAGCCGTCCGGGCCGAGGATCTGGGAGTACTCGGTGGCGATCGCCAGCGCCCCTTCCCGATCGCCGGCCAAGAGGCGCTGGGGAATTTCCCCGCCGATGCATCCCGACAGACCGATCAGACCGGCGGCGTGCTCGGCCAGCAGTTCGTGATCGATGCGCGGCTTGTAGTAGAACCCCTCGAGGTGAGCCTTGCTGACCAGCTTGACGAGATTGGCATAGCCTTGCTGGTCCCGGGCCAGGAGGATCAGGTGAAAGGGATCGCGGTCGGCCCGGCCCTCCTTCTGGAGATGTGAGCGCGCCGCCACGTAGACCTCGCAGCCGATGATGGGCGTGATCCCCACCTCGCCGGCGGCCTGGTAGAAATCGATGGCGCCAGCCAACACGCCATGGTCGGTGATGGCGATCGCGCTCTGACCGAGATCGTGCGCTCGCTGGGCCAGGCCCTTGACCGGGGCGGCCCCGTCGAGCAGCGAGAACTCGGAGTGAGTGTGGAGGTGGGCGAACTGGACAGAGGGCATAGCTGGGCGGGGCTTCCTGGAATCGGGGGGTGTCCTCCCCCTCAGGGACTCAGTATCGGAGATTGGGCGGAAACGAGGCGGTCAGGTCCGGCGCAGCAGAACGACGGTCTCGAAGTGGTAGGTCTGGGGAAACATGTCGATCAGGCGAATTCGCTCGAGACGGTAGGCCCCCAGTTTGCAGAGGGTGTTCAGGTCGCGGGCCAGGGCCGAGACCTCGCAGCTGAGGTAGACCAAAGCCGGCGGCCCGGAGACGCGAAGCCAATCGCGCAGCCCGGGGGCGAGGCCGGCTCGAGGTGGATCTAGGACGACCGCCCGAGCCGAGGTCTGCCGGGGCAGTTCCGTCTCGACCGGGCCGCAAACGATGCTGACCCGCCCCGGCGCGTACATCTCGGCATGGAGCTGGCAGAGCCGAGCCGCCACCGGGTTGGACTCGATCACAGTAACGTCAGCTCCGATATCGACCAGCCGGAGGCTGAGGACGCCCACCCCGCCATAGGCGTCCACCACGTGAACCCCGGCGACCTCCTCCCCGAGAAACTCGACCACCGTCTCGTAGAGTGACTCCACGCTTGCCTGGCTGACCTGGATGAAGGAGTCGGGAAAGATCCTGAACTCCCGGCCCCGATAACTGAGGCTGGTTGACTCGTCGGTGACGGTCAACCCCGGGCCGAGCGCGGCGGCGCTGGCGACCTCGGCGCTGAGGCGGCCCTCCGGTCGGGTATCGACCAGCAGCTGCTGTCCGCTCTCGCCCACCGTCATCTGCACGGTCTGCACCCCGCGTCCCTGGACAGCCACAGCATTGCCTACCGCGCTCAGCGATTCCGTGATGGTCGGATGGTGGATCAGGCAATCGGACACACCCACCACCCGATAACTCGATCGCGACTTGAACCCGAGCGGCGGACCTTCACTGCTGCGGTGGAACTCGCCCCGCCAGCGGTAGTGCCAGGGCTCGGCCGAGCCGACCGTCTCGAGCTCGCCGGCCAGCTCGAGCCCCTCGCCCGCCAGTGCCCGGCGCAGGACGGCCTCCTTGGTCGCCAGTTGGTACGGGTAGGCCAGGTGCTGCAGATGACATCCCCCGCAGGAGCCGAAGTAGGGACAGGGTGGCTCGACCCGGTGCGCTGAAGACCGGTGCACCTGGGTGGTGTCGGCGAAGGCGTGGCGGCGGTGGACCTTGGTCACGGTGGCGGAGACCTCTTCTCCGGGCATGGCACCGAAGAGGAACACCACAAATCCGGAGACCCTCCCCACGCCCAACCCGCGATGGGCCATCTCCGTGCACTCCAAGCGAACCTCGTCGCCGTGGTGCAGCGGCGCGCTCGGCCGAACGCTGCCATTGCCGGGCCCGGTCCCGCCCGGCAATGGCAGGGCTTCAGCCCTCGGAGCGGGGCAGGCGCTGGCGCAGGAGTTGATTCACCACCGAGGCGTTGGCCCGCCCTTTCGACATGGCCATCACCGCTCCCACCAGACGGTCCAGGGCACGGTCCTGCCCGCCCTGGTAGTCGGCAGCCGCCTGCGCGTTTTGGGCCAGAGCCTGGTCTACCATGGCGGTGATCTCGGAGACGTCGGAAACCTGCCCCAGCCCCTCCCGGCGGATCAGCTCGGCGGGCATCTCACCGCTCTCAAAGGCCCGGCCGAGAACCTCCTTGGCCACCTCCGCCGTCGCCTGCTGAGTCTCGACCATCTTGAGCAGTTCCGCCAACGCGGCCGGGCTGATCCTGCAGGTATCGACCTCCAGGTTGGCGGCATTGCAAAGGCCCTGGAGATCTCCCAGCTGCCAGTTGGCCGCCAGCTGCGGGGAGACGCCCAGACCCACCACCTCTTCGAAGAACCGGGAGTCAGCGGGCCGACCGGTCAGCAGCAGAGCCTGGACCTCGGCGAGGCCGTATTGCTTCTCAAAGCGGATCCGTCGAGCCGCCGGCAGCTCGGGAAGATCCCCCCTGATCTCCTCGACCTGAGCTCGGGAGATGAGGAGGGGGGGCAGGTCGGGCTCGGGAAAGTACCGGTACTCCTGGGCCTCCTCCTTGCTCCGCTGGGAGACCGTCCGCTGCTCCAGCTCGCTCCAGCCCCGGGTCTCCTGGGCCAAGCGGCCACCCTCGTCAAGGACCTCGCGCTGCCGGCCAAGTTCGTACTCCAGGGCCCGCTGCACACTGCGGAAGGAGTTCATGTTCTTGACCTCGACCTTGACCCCGAGCTCCTCGGCTCCGGTGGGCCGGAGCGAGATGTTGGCGTCGCAGCGAAGGCTCCCCTCCTCCATGTTGCCATCGTTGACACCGATGTAGGTGAGTAGCTGGCGCAGCGCCACCAGATAGCCTCTCGCCTCGGCCGGAGACTTCAGGTCCGGCTCCCCCACGATCTCCATCAGCGGCACACCAGCGCGGTTTAGGTCGACCAGCGAAAACGTCGAGGTCTGGATCTCACCCGAGTGGTGCAGGGTGCCGGTGTCCTCCTCAAGATGCACTCGGGTGATCGCCCCCCGCACCGTCCGCCCCGTGAGCTCGAACTCGAGCCAGCCGTTCCGGGAGAGCGGCAGATCGTACTGGGAGATCTGATACCCCTTGGGGAGGTCTGGGTAGAAGTAGTTCTTGCGGTCGAATTTGGTGAACTCGGGAATCTCGCAATTCAGCGCCAGCGCCGTGCGCAGGGTCAGCCGCACTCCTTCCGCGTTGATGACCGGCAGGGCGCCGGGCAGGCCGAGGCAGACCGGNNTGTTGCTGTTGGGAGGCAGGCCCAGGTAGTCGGCCCGGCAGGAGCAGAACATCTTGCTCTTGGTCAGCAGCTGGGCGTGCACTTCCAAGCCGATGACCGCTTCCCACGGCGAGGCGGATGCCGAACTCACTTGGAGGACCCCGCCAGCGGAGGGAGTTGACGCCAGACCCCGACCGCGTCCTCGAGGCTCTGCGCGATCTGAAAGCAGGTGGCCTCGCCCAGGTAGGGTCCCAGCACCTGCAGGCCGACCGGGAGCCCGCTGGCAAATCCGGCCGGGACCGAGATACCCGAGATGCCCGCCAGGTTGGCGGGCAGCGTCAAGATGTCGGTGGCGTACATGGCGAGCGGATCAGCCGTCCGCTCGCCCAGGCGGAAGGCGGCCGTGGGCGCCGTCGGGGAGATGATCGCGTCCACTTCGGTGAAGGCCCGGTCGAAGTCCTGAGCAACCAGGGTTCGGACTTTCTGGGCGCGCAGGTA
>PLDE01000278.1 GCA_003135035.1 Candidatus Dormiibacterota bacterium
GGCGTGAGGGTCCGTGGCAGACGACGGAACTTTGGCCCGACTATCAGCCGAAGTCCACAACACCCGAGGGGCGGCCAGGGTCGGAGTCGACTCATGGTGTGCCGGATCTAATTTCCGAGAGCGGTCCGGGGTCTGGGTCTTGAGATTGCCGCTTGATAGGGTTACGCTTGCCGCTCCCAAATCCGCGATGGGTCCGGTGGAAGCGGCTAAACACGCTTATCATCTACGAAGGCTCCAATCGGGGGTCTCATTGGGACGAGGGAGACGATGAAACTCCGCACTTTGGCGGTCTTCGCTGCTTTCGGCATCGCGAGCATCGCCTTGACCGGGACCGGGGTGGCGGGGTCCTTCATCAGCACACTCACCGCCGGCCAGAGAGTAGCAGCCACTACGCCGTCTCAAACGCCGCCCGGGAGCAATTCAGCTCACTCTGCGGCGTCCAACCCCACACCTACCTCGACTCCAGCCGGATCGTCGACTCCTACCCCGACCTCGACTCCCACTGTTACCCAAACTCCCACGCCCACGGCCACCCCAACCCCGAGTCCCTCGCCGACGCCCACCGCCACTTCGACTGCCAGCTCCACTCCGACTCCTTGACGTGAGGCACAGCTGGTCGTGGCTCGTCGTGGCTGGGTTCCTCGCTGGGGGTTCTGGGATGGTGGTCGCTCTCGCGGCACTGACGCCTGCCTCTGCTGCGTTGATGCAGAGTTGCGGCACTCCGGCATCGGTGGTGCCCGGGGCCTCCGGTAGCTGCTCTCTGACAGTTAGCGACACGAACGCTGGCGGCTACAAGGGTCAGGTGGATGTGGCGGTGGCCCTCTACACCACTTCCACCTCCGATGGCCAGACCAGGGGAAGCGGGGTTGGGACCGAGGCGCTTCTGGATGGCCAGCCCGACGGGCTTCTAGCCACCGTGATCGATACGACCACCAACCAACAGTTTGACTTCGGCACCTTCACTTGCTACAAGAATCGGACTGAGAGTTCGCCAGCTGCCTACCCCAACGCCTCGTACTGCGCTAGTTCTTCACGTTTTCAGACGGTGGCCACCAACATGGACATCGCCACCTTCAGCAACAGCTTCGTCATCCACTGGCGGTTCCCACTTGCTGCCGGCAATCCGTATCAGGGCGGCCGGGCCAAGATCATCCTCCAGTCCGCCTTCACCGGGACCAGTGGCAGTGGGACGCTGGGAGTCAGCACTGGTCCGACCAGTCCCAATGGCGGGGTACTGGCGGCCAGCACCACCACACCGACGACCGGGGCTCAACTGCCAGAGGGGATCGCTAAGCTGCTGCTGGGAGCCGGCATCCTGCTGGCTTTGGCTGGTGTTCTCCTCTCCAAAAGAGAGCACCGAACCGGTCTCTTCCAGCCCCCCAAGTCCACTAACTGACGCAGAGGCCCACCCGGGCGGGCCCATTGCCTTCGCGCTATCCCGTTCGGGCCAGGATCGCCCGACCTAGAGCTGCGGTCGCGGCCAATGAGATGGCCAGGACGATCGCCGCAGCGATGAGGAAACTCAGCGGATCACCGTAGGGTGGGTTGCCCCCCAGTAGTAGCTGGAACCCCTCGTCCAGGTAGCTGAACGGCAGGATCTGAGCGACCCAGTAGCGAACACCTTCCGCAGGCACGCCGGTAAAGAGACCGGAGAGGAAAAGCAGGGGCGCTAAGACAACCGCGAGATATAGCATTGCTTCCCCGGGGTGGTCGGTGAGCGCCGCAATGCCAAGGCCAATGGCGCCGGAAAAGGCCAGTCCGGCCAGCGCCAGCAACCAGGTGGTCCCGAGAGTGGCTGGGTCGGGGCGTTCGGCGATCGCGATCACCACTAGCACCAAAGTCGCCTGGAGAGCGTCCACCAACCAGCTGGCGAAGAAGAGCTCCAAACCTACCCGCCAAGCCGGCAGCGGTAGGACAGCCAATCGGTCTAACCATCCCGAGCCGCGGGCCCGGGTGATGGTGACCCCGGTTCCGACCGTTCCCACCATGGCGATCAGCACCGTCAGCAGCATGCCGGCGAAGAAGGGAGGCGCCCCGGTCGTGACCAGGGGGATCACCAGGACCAGGGGAAACGCCAGCTTGATCAACAGCGCCCGGCGCCGGGCCAGCGTTCCCCGCAGCTCCAGCTGCCAGAGCTGGGTCGGCCGCGGACGAGTCAGCCCGGCCATCCGGGGTTGCGCTCGCTCCATGACCCCTTCACTGCGCTCAGTCATGAAGCGCCCGGCCGGTCAACCGAAGAAAACAGTCCGCCAGCCCTGGATCGCGCACCTTGAGGTCGACCAGGTGCAGGTCGAGGTCTCCCAAGGTGGCCAGGATGTCAGGGAGGAGGCCATCTCGTTGCCGGGCCAGGATCAGCAGGCCACCTTCTGCTTCCGCGGCGCGCTCCACTCCTTCGATCGCTCGAACCGCGGAAATAGGAGAGAGTCCCCGATAGCTCAGCTGGATTTCTCTGCTGCCGCCCAGCTCGGCCAGCAGCTCACTGAGCGGCGCGTCCCGGACCGCCTCCCCGTCGACCAGGAAGCAGACTCTGGTCGCCACCTGCTCCACGAAGTCGGTGTCATTGGTCGAAATGCAGGTGGCCAGACCGGTCCGCGCCCGGATGCGAATCGCCTCGGCCAGCCACTGGCAGCCGCTCACGTCCAGTCCCAAGGTGGGCTCGTCCAGGAGCAGCAGCGGCGGGTCGCCGACCAGCGCCTCGGCCAGCAGCACCCGGCGGCGCATCCCGTAGGAGAGACGCGACAGGGGGTCGCTCGCCAGTTCGGCTACCGCGGCCTCCTCCAGGGCTGACTCCCAGAGGTTGGGGTCGACCCCGCGGGCGGTCGCGAAGAAGGCCAGGTTCTGGCTGGCGCTGAGCTCGTCGGTGTGAGCCGTGGCATCAAAGACGACGGCCAGTCGGGACCTGGCCTCCTGGCGGTCGTGCCGACCGAACCAGCTGACCTGGCCGGAGGTGGGACTGGTTCTGGTCGCCAGGCAGCGGAGCAGGGTCGTCTTGCCGCTGCCGTTCGGACCGACCAGAGCCTGAACCTCGCCGGGCCCGACCCGGAGGCTGACCGGCCCCACCCCGCGGCCGTTGCGGTAGCGGCGGGCGAGTCCCTCCGCCACCAGCCACGGTTGGGTCAGTGAGAACTCACTCAATGAACTCGATGACGGTGTCGTCGGTGACCTCTACCAAGCCCGTCGGGACGGTGAAGGCCACCTGAAACGCCACGATCCGCTGGCCCACCTCGACCTGGCGGCCGACTAGGCGGGAGCGCACCAGGTTGCTGATGAATCCGGGGGCCCGACGGTTGACCTTGCGGAGGACGACGCGCTCAGCCTGGTCCACGGGCCCGGGGGGCAGAATCGGTGGCACAAGCGCGAGTTTACGTGCCCCGTCGCCCAGGTGACGTGTCGGGGTGGTGGACACGTGGTACATATGCAGCTGGTGAAACTTCTCCATTGCGCAGATGTGCACCTCGACGCCGTCTTTCGCGGCCTCGGTCCCAGCGTGGCGCAGCGTCGGCGGGCGGCCCTGCGGCAGACCTTTCAGAACATCGTCAGGCTGGCCCGAGACCTCCAGGTCGATGCCCTCACCATCGGCGGCGACCTTTACGAGGACCTCCATTCCCGCCCCGACACGGCCCGCTTCCTGGCGGAGCAGCTAGGCGGGCTCTCCTGCCCGGTGCTGATCTCCCCAGGCAACCACGACTACTGGCACCCAGGCTCGCTGTACGCCACCAACGACTGGCCCGACAACGTCCGGATCTTCGACAGCAACCGCTTCACCGCGGTCGAGGTTGCCGGCCACCGCATCTTCGGAGTCGCGCACGACAAGCCCAAGGGAACCGGCAGCCTGCTGGCGGGTCTGCAGGTGCCCGACGGCCCGCCCGCAGTAGCCCTCTTCCACGGCTCCGAGCGTGGTCTCATGCAGATCCAGGAGGAGGGCAAGGAGGATCATGGCCCCTTCGCCGAGCCTGAGATCGCCAAGTCCGGCTTCTGCTTCGGGTTGCTCGGCCATTTCCACAAGCCGCGAAGCACGGCCCGTCTCGTCTACCCGGGAAACCCCGAGCCGCTCACCTTTGGCGAGGAGGGGGTGAGGGGTGCGGCCGAGGTTGAGTTCGGCTCGGGAACTCCCCGCGTGAAGATCCACCAGGTCAACACCTTCACGCTTCAGGACCGCGAGGTGGACGTCACCGGATGCCGCCATTCCGAGGCTCTGGTTGACCTGGTTCGAGAATCGCTGCCCAGGGGAAGTGACACCGGCGTCAGGGTCCGGTTGGTGGGCGAGATGGCCTTGGGACTCCAATTAGGGCCGAGCGAGCTACTTCGGCAGCTCAGGGAAGGAGATCGCTGCGTCGATGTCGTCTTCGCCACCCGACCCGCCCTCGACTTAGAGCAGCTGAGCCTGGCTCCCGACATCCGGGGCCAGTTCGTCCGCGGCCTGAGAGAGCGGGCCGACTTCGACTCGGAGGTGGTTCAGGCCGCCCTGCGCGCTGGGGTGGAGGCGCTTCAGGGAGAGGAGCCGGCCCTACTGTGATGGCTTCCGGTCCGGCGAAGGGGAGGTTCGGTTGAAGGTTCTCTCGGTCACTCTCCAGGGCTTCGGCGCGCTCAGCGGCCGCTTCGAGTTCAACTCCGACATGACCATCGTGGGCGGTCCCAACGAGTCCGGCAAGAGCACCTTGCACACCGCTCTGCGGGTCGCCCTCTGCGGCGTCGACCTGCCTGCTCGAGGACGGATGCTCAAGGAGACGGGAGAGGTGCTCCGCCACTTCCGGCCCTGGCGAGGGGGATCCTTTCAGGTGGAGGCCGAGGTGGAGTTGGATGGTGGCAAATATCGCTTCGTTCGCGATCTCGATCATCCCGACAGCGCCCAAGTGTTCGACCTGATCAAGGGGGGCGAGGTCACCGACCGCTTCCGCCGCGGACGCACCGTCGACATCTCGGTCGGCCTGGGGATGAGCCGCGAAGCCTTCCTGGCCGTCTCCACGGTGGCTCAGGACCAGATCCTCAGCCTCACCGGCGCCGCCCTCCAGGAGGACCTGCAACGAGCCAGCGCCACCTCCGGCGGTGACAGTACCGCCCGGGCCGCCATCGAGCGTCTGGACCACTGGCGCCAGGACAATCTCCGGGGCGATCGCACCACCACCAAGCCCCTGGATAAGAACAAGCTTCCCAAGGAGCTTGAGCAAGCCCA
The DNA here is from genome assembly GCA_003135035.1 of Candidatus Dormiibacterota bacterium. Lineage (GTDB taxonomy): Bacteria > Chloroflexota > Dormibacteria > Aeolococcales > Bog-877 > Bog-877. The sequence continues at coordinate 5,174 of PLDE01000278.1, forward strand.
GATCCAGCTGAGCAAGGCGCTCGAGGTGCNNTCGAGGTGCGCCGCCAGTTAGCCGAGGACCTCGCCAGCCAGGAGCAGCTGCGCAGCGAGCTGACTCTGGTCGAGGTCGCGGCCCGGACCAGCGAGGCCGCTTGGAAAACGGTCGAGCTGGCTGAGATCCAGAAGGATCTGAGCACCATCGTCGACATCGACCAGCAGCTGGAGGCTATTCCCGAGGCTCATCCTCCCAAGGACCCGACCACCCTGCGCGAGGCTGCGACCGGCGCCGGGCCTCTCTCCCTCCAGTGGGGAGACGCCCGGGCCAAGCTGGAGGCCCTCGCCCCTCTGGATCCGGAGTTGGCGCGCGTCTCGCGGGAGTCGGCGCAGAGCGAGCTCACCTTCCTGGTCGGGGCCCTGGAACAACCACTTCCCCCCTTGCCTCCCCGCTCCGAGATGCCCGGGCGTCTCGACCTCCTCGATCTCCGCCAGATCGCCTTGCGGCGCTGGAGCTCGGACACCATCGCGCTGTTGGGAGGAGTGGCCGGTGTCTTTCTGGTTGTTCTCGGCGTGCTCCACGGAGGCTCGACGGGGATACCGATAGCTGCCGGGGGCCTGGTTCTGCTGGTTGTGACCGGCACCATCTTCTACGTCTTGCAGAGACGCCTCCGTCTGCTCTTGGCGGTCGGTGGCTTCACCTCGATCAGCCAGATGCGCCGGGCTTCTCGCGCTCAGGACCCCGAGCTGATGAAGATTGTGGCCAGCCGGGACAAGGTCGAAGCGGAACGCGCCCAGGCCCAGAAGCGGCTTGAAGAGCTGGGCATTGGTCAAATTGGGGTAGAGCGGCTCAAGCAGTTGGCGGGAGAGCTTCCCGCCGTTCAGGAAGCGCTGGCCCAACGCGCCACTTTGGCGGCGACGGTGGAGCGCTACCGCGAAGAGCTGAGCAGCCGCGCCAAGCGGGTCGGGATCGGGGGCCACGATCCCCTCCAGCTGGCCAGTGAGCTCAGTCACCGTCTGCACCAACTGGACCAGGCTGAGGACGCCAGCCGGCTTCGGGAGGGACTCCAGGCTCGGCGTTCGGAGAGGCTCGGGGGCCGGGATCCCAAAGTGCTCACCAAGCGGGCGGAGCAGCTCAGCAAGGAGCTGCAGGCGTTGGAGGCGATCCGTGAAGCTGCTCCCAGCAACCTCCCCTCGGGGGAGCTTCGCCGCCGCTACGACGAGGCGATCTCGCGCCGTGACCAGGTGCGCAGCCAGTTGCTGCCTCTGCAGGGTCGGCTCCAGGAGCAGTTGAAGGATGTCGGCGATGTGGCCAGCCTGGAAGAGGCGGTGGCGGACCTCGGCGACGAGGTGGACCGGCTGACCCGAGCGGAGGAGGCGGTCAAGCTGGCCATCAGCGAGTTGCGCCGCGCCGAGGGGCTGATCCACAACGACCTGGCACCGGTCTTGGCCGAGGGCCTGCGGAGCTGGCTTCCCGCCATCACCGCGCAGCGCTACCAGCACGCCTGGGTGGATCCTGCCGACCTCTCCATGCACGTCTCCTCTCAGGGTTCCGGCGCCCAGATCCGGGTCGAGGACCTCTCCCAGGGAACCCGAGAGCAGATCTACGTGGCGCTGCGGACGGTCCTGGCCAAGGCCCTCTCCCCCCGAGGCGAGGCGGTTCCCCTCTTCTTCGACGACCCCACCGTCAGCGCCGATGATGGCCGCTGCGGGGCTCTCCTGGACACCCTCCGCGAGCTCGCCACCACCACCCAGGTGGTGGTCTTCTCGCACGAGTCCCGGGTGGACAGCTGGGCCCAGAAGCGCAAGGTGCCCATCCTCAGCATGAAGGTGGTACCCCCGGCGGCCGGCGACGAGGCAGCTACCCCGGCCCCGTCGGCGGGGGAGGACTGAGTCAGTGCGAATCGTCTCCTTGCTCCCCAGCTCCACCGAAATCTGCTTTGCCTTGGGCCTGGGCCAGAGCCTGGTCGGGGTCACCCATGAGTGCGACTTCCCGCCCCAGGCTGCCTACAAGACGGTGATGACCAGAAACCTGCTCGAACTGGAAGGGGCCTCTCCTTCCGAGATCGACCGCCACGTGCGTGAGGCTCTCCACGAGGGCAGCAGCCTCTATGCCCTGGACCAGGAGGCGCTCCGCCGTGCCCGACCTGACGTCATCCTGACCCAGGAGCTCTGCGAGGTCTGCGCCGTCGCCTACAACCAGGTGCTGGAAGCGGCCCGCCTCCTGCCCGGGCGGCCCACCGTTCTCTCGCTCGAGCCCCACTCCCTGCCCGATGTTCTCCGCTCCTTTAGCGATGTCGGCCAGGTGACCGGATCCAAGGAACGGGCCGCCGAGCTGGTCCGTGGACTGTGGGCCCGGCTCGATGCGGTCCGGGGTGCGGTGGCCGGCAAGGATCGCCCCCGAGTGGTCTGTCTGGAGTGGCTCGACCCCCTCATGGTCGCCGGTCACTGGGTGCCCGATCAGGTTGACGCCGCCGGCGGCATCGATGTCATGGGGGAGCCCGGGGCGCGCTCTCGGACGGTGAGTCCGGAGGAGGTGGTCGCGGCTCAGCCGGAGGTGATCCTGAGCATGCCCTGCGGCTACCGGCTCGAGGAGAGCGCGGGCCAGGTCGAGGGTTTGACGGGGATCGCCGGCTGGCAGGATCTGCCTGCGGTGAAGTCGGGCCAGGTCTATGCCGTGGACGGATCCTGGTACTTCAATCGGCCCGGCCCCCGGGTGGTCGACGGCATCGAGATGCTGGCCCACATCCTCCATCCCGAGGCTTGGCGGGGGCCGGCGCCGCAGGGATTCCGCAAGCTCGGCGAGGCCGCAGCCGAGCCCGCCTGAGGGTCGGTAAGTCAGCTCCTCGCCCGTGGTTGGCCGGACGTCTGCCGCCGTCCGAGCATCAAGAGGCCGGGAAGGATCAGGAGATGGCGCGTCCAAATGAACGTGCCGCGAACCAGACCGCCAGCACCGCCAGCACCGCGATGATCACCACTCCCTGGAGCACGTTGGGATTGCCCAGGTGGCCCAGGAAGACAGCGCGGTTGGCGGCCACCGCATGGGAGAACGGGGTCAGGGTGGAAATCGTCCGCAGCCAACTCGGGGCTAGGCTCATCGGCAGCAGCACTCCGGAGAGCAGCAGGAGGGGCAAGCTGGCCGTGAAGATGATCGGAGCGAAGGAGTTCTCGTCCTTGAGAGCGAGTGCCAGCGCGTAGGAGATCGACGCCACCAGGAGGCCGATCAGCGCGACCAGGCCGAGCCCGATGAGGATGCCGAGCGGCTTGAAGCTGAGCCCGAAAGGCAGTGCCAGAAGCACCAGGATGAGTGCCTGGACGAAGAGGGTGAGCATGTCGCGGAGCGCTCTCCCCAGCAGCAGCGAGAGCCGGCTGACCGGAGTCACGCGCAGCCGCTCCACCACTCCCAGCCGAAGCTCGGAGATGAGACTGAAGCCCACCCCGGCGGCGCCGAAGAGGCCCAACTGGATGAGCAGGCCGGGGACGAAGACGTTGTAGGCGCCACCTTTGGGGAAGCCCGGAACGCTGGCGATGGATTTCAGCAAGGGGGCGAAGAGAAGCAGGTACAGAGCGGGTTGGAGGACGCCCACGGCAACCCAGGCGGGGTTGTGGATGAAGATGCCGAAATAGCGCTGGAAGACAAGCCCGGTGTCGCGCGCGATTTTCATCAGATTCTCTCCTTGACCCGGGCTAAGCCGCGTCCGACTCGCGCAGTGAGCGGCCGGTGCTGCGGAGGAAGACGTCGTCCAGGCTGGGCCGGCTCAGGGCTACCGTGGTCAAGCCCAGACCGGCTGTGTCGAGGAGGCGCAGGATGACCGGGGTGGCCGTCTCCCCGTGCTCCACGTAGAGACGAAGCTCGCCCCCATCGATCGAGGCCTCGCGCACGAAGGGCTGGGGCTGGAGCAGGCGGAGCGCCTCCTCGATGTCGCCGCTGACCCCAGCCGTGACCAGGTCACCGGCGACCGCGCGCTTGAGCTCGTCGGGAGTGCCTTCGGCCACGATCTTGCCGTGGTCGATGATCGCCAGCCGGTTGCAGAGGGCGTCTGCTTCCTCCAGGTAGTGGGTGGTCAGGAAGACGGTGGTGCCGCCGTCGCGAAGCTTGCGGACCTCGTCCCACATCCGGGCTCGGCTCTGGGGATCGAGCCCGGTCGTGGGCTCGTCCAGAACGACCAGCTCCGGGTCGTTGCAGAGGGTCAGCGCGATCTGGAGCCTTCGCTTCTGGCCACCCGAGCGGGCGGTCGCCTTGCAGCCCATCATGTCCTCCAGGTCGACCAGCCG
>PLDE01000128.1 GCA_003135035.1 Candidatus Dormiibacterota bacterium
AGCGCTGGCCCTCCCAGCGCCGGGGGTGAGCTGCTGTCCGGATGGCGCTGGCCAAGCCACTGGATGCAAGCGTCGACAAGTGAGCCAGAAGTCTGTCTCCACCTGCGCAAACGCCCCCCTTGCCGTCAACCAGACTCCGTCCCGCTGCGCCCGCGGAGTGACATCACGTCAACGTCGGTACGGTCAGGTATCAGCCGCGAGTCTGACCGGCTGGAGACCGCTGAGTCAAGTCCCGAGCCCTGCGGCAGAGTTCGACATTTATCAGTACAACCACTCGGCTATTGGTACCAACCCGCAGACTGAATTACGGTCTTCCACTGCTCGGCATCATGGCCGTAGAGGACGGTAGCCTTGAGCCCTCGAGCCCGCTCGATGAGGCCCAAGGCGCTCCGCCGCGCTTGGGATGGATCGGCGTGGCCACCCCAAGCGTCGTGTCTAACATTGTCTTCTTCGTAGATGGCGTCGCCACAGAGAATGACATTCTGGCCACTGTCAAGACGGACCAGCACTGACTGGTGACCGGGCGTGTGCCCCGGGGTCGGAAACACCGATATTCCGTCGCCGAGGTCCGTTTCGCCGTCCAAGAGGTGATAGTTCAGCCCCTCCAATCGCCAGTATTGGTTGGGGAAAGAGGGATTATCAACGGCTGCCTCATAGTGCGAGCGCTGCACATAGAAGGTGGCGTTGGGAAAGGCGTCGTTGTTGCCCGCGTGGTCGAAGTGTAAGTGGGTGTTGATGACGTCGGTCACGTCGGACCCACGAAGTCCAAGCACGGCCAGCCGGTGATCGACGCTGTCTTCAAGGCGCATAACCGGACGCAGGGCCGCAGCAAAGTCAGTGCCCCTCCAGGTACGGTCGGGATCCTCGATGTGGCTGCGGTGGATCCCGGTATCGACCAGAATGCGACGTCCCGAGTCGGCGACGATGAGGTAGCCGAGAATGGGGATGTGGATACGGACTCCATCGCCGACTCCGGGCGACACCACACTCTTGTCGCAGCAGGCTTCGCCAAGCCAAAGTGGATGCAACCTCTTCAATGTGCTCTCCCATCTGCCGACTCGCCGGAGGCGGCCAAGGGTATTTTGCGCTCACACTGCGAAGGTGGGCGCGAACCGCGCCCGGCTTATCCTCGAAGTCAGCTAGTCGACCCGGCCGCATCGCATCTCCCAGCTGGTTGACACTCTCCCCCTGGTGACAGCTGAGACTGGGCCTACACTTCCCGAGGCAGAACCAGTTCATCGGAGATGGCTATGTGGATCCGGGGAGTTATCGGCGTCGTCCTCTGCCTGGCTGGAGTCGTCTGGATAGGCCAGGGGGCGAACCTGATCGGTGGTTCCTTCATGAGNNGGGCTTGGCGTCTCCGATCCGTCCCCACCCGCCCAGGCGGCGATAACGCCGCCGGCTAGGGTCACAGGCACGTTGACCTTCCTCGGGGAAGCCTCGCGAGTTGAGCAACCAAGCTCAGAGGATGTGCCGCATCCACACGTTCGGCTCCCAGTACCTTCCCGAATCCTCATCTCGGTTGATCGAGACGGTGGCAAGCCCGCCAGGAAACCAGAAGTCGCCGGTCACCGGGAAGGCCATTTCCGTCCACTTCTCCCATTCAGCGACAGTGCCCGTTATCCGCAGCGACCGCGGCTCCGCCCTGAGCATGGTCGCGCCGACTCGCTCGTGGACTCGCATCCAGGGGTCGAAGAGAGCCCCATCGGAACGCCTCCAGCCGGCATAGTCCTCGATGGCCGTCAGTGGGTACCGATCTTTCCAGCTGGGCCGGACGGGAGCAATCATGGCCGCGAAGCCATGTTGCCGGGCGATCTCGCCCATTGCCCGAAGCGCGACCACACTGATGCCCCGCCCCTGGAGGCCGCGCGGGACCATGATCACCATGGCGCAGAGAACGTTGGCGCCTCCTTCGTCGAAACCTCTCGCAATCGCTCCGTCGATGCCGGCGGGGAGGTCCTGGAGGGTTCCGTCCCAGCGCACAGGCAGGGATCGCGCCCGCGCCAGGATCTCATCATGGTCACCTAGCAGGTGGAACTGGAAGTCCGGGCGCTCCTCGGTGAGACGGCTCCAGTACCGATTGAGGATGTCACCGTGGTTGTTGTACTCGGGGAAGAGATCGCTGGTTAGCTCCTTGGCAGGGTCGCTCAGATCCGGGCGCTCGGCAACGGTCGCACTCTTCATCTCAGGACTGATGATCGCCTAGACCACCAAGGCTGCGCTGATCGGCTCCGACCGCAGCTACTCGGGGCGGTACTCCCGCTGTCCCGTCTTGGCGTCGTACCAGACGCGGGTCAGCTGACCGGTGTTGGGATCCGTGAACACCTCATCGGTGGGCTGGACACCGCTCCCGCCGACCGGATTGCTCCGGCCACCGCGGTACCGATCCCAGCCGAAGAAGGCAATCACAATACCGCCGATGACGACTACCACGATGACCAACTCCACAATGCCCATCGCGTACCCCTCAGTCTCGCCGGGTCATGGCGTCGGCAACCACTCGACCACCTGGGCTGTGCCGTAGGCCACGATCTCGCTCATGCTCTTGCCCATCTCGGTCGAATCGAAGCGCATCATCGTCACCGCGTTGGCGCCCATAGCGGTGGCGTTCTGGACCATCCGATCAAGCGCTTGGCGCCGAGCATCCTCGTTGAGCTTGACGTAGGATCCAATCTCCCCGCCGGCTAGGCTCTTGAGCCCGGCCGCGATGTTGCCGCCGATGCTCCGAGACCGAACGGTGAGACCGAAGACCTGGCCAATGGTCTTCACCACCCGGGTGCCGGGGATGTTCTCAGTCGTGGTAACGATCACCATCGCGGACTTTAGCACTCTGGGTCGACGGGCGCCCCGCTTCTGTGCCACGCCCAGCGGCTGTCTCTACGCGGCGCTCCACGCCCGGGGCACCAGTCCAGGGCAGGGATGAGGGAGACTCAGGCCGTTGTCATTGAATCGGTTTCAAGTGACGTCAAAAGGAGACCGCCCGCAGACCCGGTTGGCAACTCGGCTCGCCTGACGGATAGCGAGACAGAGCCGCCGGGCATCTGCCAGCGCCTCAGAAGACGGGTCCATTCGCTGTCTTCTCTCCTGGTGCGACGTATCCCTGGAAGTTGGGCCCAACCTCGGCCACCTTCGGGCCGCTCTGGCCGTGAACCACGCCGAACATCTGACCGTCTCTTGTCACCACCCAGAACAAAACTTCCTTGTTCCAGCCGCCTAAGTTCGCGCCCCAGCGCGGGGCCGGGCAGATGCCCACGACCTTGCCAAAGTCGAGCTTTCCGTCGGTCTCGATCGTGCTCATATCAAGACTCCCTCTCAGTGCGCTGCGCAGTGCCCAGGCTCATGCCCCCCCGCGGCGGCAGGTAATCGCAGAACCGAAGCACCTGTCAACTAGCATCGTAGACCGCCGCGCTCACACGGACTGGATTGCCATCGGCTTAAAACTCGCGAACCGCCCACTCGAGCGCCAGCCGTGCTGGCGGCGATCCGTCGCTGCGACTCCGGTTATCCCGACGGAAAGCCCTCGACCGACGGCAGGTCTCGTACCTGATCCCTGGACAGCTTGAGGTGCACTCCGTCGTCAACTCCGGTAACCGAATCTATGGGGATGAGCACGCGCTTTTGGCCCCACAGATGGCCCTCGGCGAGGAGGATCTGGGTCACTCGTTGGTCTGCCGGATCCATGAACACCCCCTGAACCCGCCCGATGTCCCCGTCAGTGGCGTGCACGTGGTCGCCGCCCTGCATCTCAACCTCGCCGGCGGGGACGTGATCCGAAGCAACCGCCTGAGGGCTGACACCGGTGGTACCCATGCCCAATCCGCCCATCCCGCCACCCACGCCAAACCCGAAGCTGGGACCGAATCCCCACGGTCCGTTGACTCCGGTAGTCAGCGAGATGTCGTCCGCCGCCTCTAGTTCGTCAAAGTCGGCTGTGCTGCAGAGCAGACTGATTTCCCCGGTTACTTCGCCGACGAGCGCTACCGGGACTAGGCGTCCTGGCCCGAGACCATGCTTTGGTTCGACAGCAAGATGAGTGACCGTTAGGGTGGCCGGGTCGACGATCACTCGGCCCAACTTGCCGCAGAGAGCATCGCTGCAGGCAACCTCAACTCCAATCGTGAACTCGGTCACTTCACCCACGTCCATCTACCGGGAATGCGACCACAACACCCGTGGCGACGGCAGTCGCGCTCACAAGGGTTGAGAGCTGACTTGGGGGACTAGCTTCGGCTGCATTGGCCCTCTTTGCCAGGGCGTACCCAGGAAGGGTAGGGCGAAGAAGTCGAGCCCGATGTAACCGGCCACCCGCCAGGCCAGGATGAGGAGGAGCTCCAAGAAGAGCAGAACAGGGTTGATACTGACAGCACCGGCCATCATGTAGTTCATGTTCATGAAGGCGCCGGAGAAGGCGGCGATGCCGGTGAACAAGCCCAGGATCAGGCCCAAGCCACATGCCAACTCGCCGAAGGTGACCACATAGGACCAGATTGCTACGTGAGGGAGCACGACGTCCTTGAGGATCGTGGCGTACCAGCCCTGCACATTGGCGTGCGAACCAGTGGCCTGCCCGATCGAGCCGGCCACGAAACCTTTCAACGCAGTTCCAGCGCCATTACCCACCCACCCTGGTCCTTGGATCTTGTCTATTGCTGCACTTAGCCACTGCCACCCGACATAGACTCGGATGATCAGCCAAAGCCAACTGAGCCGGACGTCGGCAAAGAAGAACTTGGCCAGTCTTGGTTCGGGAATTTGTGTCGGCGCGTCGGCGCGGCCAATCATTCTGGCGATAGTTCCTGGCACATCATCTCCCGAATTCCGCTCTGAGCCGACGTGCCCAAGGCGATCTGTGATCGGAGCTGACCGCTGCTCGACCTGCTGCCTCTCGGTAAGGAGAGCATATCCCGGGGACGGTGTCGGTCCGTTACCGCACCGACGGTGGACCATCTGGCGCGTCGCCAGGTTAAGCCCAAGGAGATGTTCGATTCCATCGGAGTCCCGACGCGATATGACGTCCTCGGCGTCGGCCGGAAGGAGGTTTGCAGCTATGGCGAGAGGTCGTCCGGATTCACTCATCAAGGGGGGCGGCATAGTGGGCGGCGGTATATCCGCTGGCGAGTCATCCTCGCCATCCGGGGGGAGAAGGTGACCAAGACCGTGGGCCGACGCTTTGCGCAAGGCAGGCCGCCCTTCGCTGTCCAGTTTGAACAGGCAGTAGCGCTTCGCGGAGATCGCGTAGCAGTAGAGAGGGTCAACATCCCGGCCCGGGTGCTCGTCCGCAACCTCGAAGTTGGCGTCCTCCCACTTGAGCAGCGCGGACTGCCCGGCCGACCCATGGTAAGGGTTGAGCCGGTCGAATCACGAGGTGACGCGCCGCACCCGCCGTCGGAATTCCAGCCGAGGCACGCCGGGCGGGCGAGTTTGCGCCATCGAATCGGTGTCGCAGAAGGCCCATCCTAGCCCTTCACGTGTGGCAAGTACTTCCACCATTGCAAGCATCAGCCGGGCTGCACCTGTGGTCAGAGTGGCCAGCACGCGCGCGCGGCCGTTCAAAGAGTACGTAGAGGATCAGGACGGGTATAAGTTGATCAATCGCCAAGGTCAACCGTTCGCTGGAGAGCGCGAAGTGCAGATATTCTTCGGCCTTGTCTGGTGCGGGAGCGAGTTCGACTTGAACCGCGAGCCAAACAATGGTCGGGGCCCCGTGGACTTCAAAGTAAGCTATGGATCTGGCGATAAGTCTCTTATTGAATTTAAGCTCGCGAGTAACCATGCGCTTAAACGAAACCTTCAAAGGCAGCTAGCAATTTACGAGGCCGCTAACAAGACTCACAAATCGGTAAAGGTAATCGTCTGCTTCACCGAGGGAGACCAGCAGCGAGCGCCAAGAATCCTCAAGGAAGTGGGGCTCGAGGGAGACGAGAGCGTTGTAGTTATCGATGCTCGGCGCGATAACAAGCCGTCCGGGTCGAAAGCCTGACGGAGAGCCGAGAAGGGTGGCGTCTAGATGCCCGGGGAGCGGGCTGCAGATGGTTTCGCGAACCTAGCCGGTCCGGCTCGAGGACAGCGACCGAGCGAAGTGGGAACGATGGGTCCAGGCGGAGGAGGCGCTGGGCGAGATCGACATCGCTCAGATGACCAGGGAGTCCCTCCGGCAGTAGGAGAGTGAACACGCTTGCTAGGAGATTGGACAGCGTCCTCGTCTCGGTTGAGATCCGTCCCGCCTTTCGGCCGCGGCAAGTAGCACACTGCCGTGCCGTCAGGAGGTCGGAGTAGGCTTCCTCACCTGTCTCCGCTCCTCGTCCGCTCCGCCTCTCTAGACTTAGCTGCTCAGTCCTTGGGCGAATTCGGCCAGTATCCCGTTGAATTTCTGGCTCTCCTCATAGAAGGGACAGTGACTGGATTCCTCCATCACCACTAGGCGGGCACCAGGGATTTGCCCGGCTATGTATTCCCCTGCTTCCGGAGGGGTGAGCTTTGGATCTCTACCGAACACCACCAAGGCTGGACATGCGATCTCAGGTAGAAAGGCTCGATAGTCCCGGAGGGTCTGGTTCACCAGGATTGTGCTAGCCACCACCGCCGGCACCCGCATGATCTCTTCGGCCATCCAAGTTGAGGTGGCCTCGTCGGGCTCGTGTTGCATCAACTGGGCGAACTCGTCAGCCACCGCTCGCTGGTCTAACTGGATCCCCTCCACCATCTCTGCGAGAGAGGTCGGTGTCAGTACCCCGAAGGGATAACCCTCCCAGGCGTAGTCGGAGGGTGGCTGATCGACGATGCAGATCCCCCGAACAGAAGCCGAGCCGAAGGCCTTGAGGTACTCGTAGACCACCATGGCCCCCATGGACCAACCGATCAGGAATGGTCGCTCCACCCCCAGGTCGTCCAAAAGCAGTCGCAGGTCCTGGGCATAGTTGCCGACGGTGTGCCCTTCGAGGACCTTCTCCGATTGACCATGGCCGCGCAGGTCAGGAATCAACACCCGGTTCGAGGGCGAGAAAAAGGGAACCTGGCGTTCAAAGAAGCGCCCGCTCATCATCACCCCGTGAATGAAGACTACCGGGACGCCCTGGCCCGCATCGACCAGATGAAGGGTGACGCCGTTATTGAGCGTGTACTCCATCAGCTCCCTTNNATTCTTCAGTCGATCACGCACTCAGTGTCGGACACGACTCCTGGCATCAGCCTGCCTCCAGGACAGGCAGATGCTGACTCTGAACAGGCTCGTCTTCGCCGTCGCCATCGAAGAAGTGACCGGCCTGGGCCACGGCCTCGGGCCGTCGCCTGGTCAGGACCATGAAGACAACTAGGCCGAGGAAGATCCAGCCTATCGTGATCCAGGGCGGGGTGTTGAGCGGCGCCGGGGGCACCGGATAGACATTCCCTACGAACACTGCGATCAGGGCAGCTGTGGCAACCGCCGGAATCACTGCGTGGCGAAAGACGCTGAATCGGGTCCGCTTCTGGCTAAAGAAGTACCAGAAGCAGGCGAAGTTGACGAGGCCGTAGACAACCAGGATCGCCAGGGTGTCCAGGGTTCCCAGGAAACCATAAGCGACGATCGGCGTCTGCCAGTAGCCCAGTCCCAGGCCTAAGAGTACTGCCACCGCGCCCAGAACCGCGATCGAGTTGCGGGGGATGCGGCGCTCTGTCGAGGTGGTGCCGAACCACCTGGGGAATAGCCCCTCCCGGCCCATGGTGTAGATGATCCGAGAGGAGCCGTTGACGATGGCGACGGCCAGTGCGTAGAAGGAGACAATGCCGGCGATGTCCACAAAGGTCGCGCCGGTGCCGTTCCAGAAGTGCCTGGCGATGGTGTCGAATGGGGCGGCGTTGGTGGAGAAACTGACCATCTTAGTGGGGCCGTACCCACTCACTGCCACGTAGGACATGAAGAGGTAGAAGACTCCGATCACGATTGCTGAGCCGAACACCGCGCGTGGGATGTTCTTGCGCGGGTTGCGGGTCTCTCCACCCAGAGTGGCCGCCGCCTCGAAGCCAACAAAAGAGAGTATGGCCAACACCACGCCGACGAAGAAGTTGCTGCCCTTGGGAATCAGCTGGAGAGTAAAGGGGGTGGAGCTCAACTGGCCCCGACCACCGAGGACCACCAACACGGTCAGGCCCAGGGCGATACAGACACCGACTTCGAAGGCGATGAAGGTCATATCCACCCTCAAGGACTGCTGGATCCCCAGGTAGACGATTCCGAAGACCACCACCGCCGCAACCAACAGCCAGATCTCCCAGGCGATGTTCACGCCGCTCCAGCGCAACACGTCGGCCTGCAGCGACGCGCTCAGAGCGAGGAAGGCAAAGGGTGCCACGATCCCGTAGCAGATCAATGAGAGCCAGCCGGTGAGGAATCCCCAGCGCGCGCCCAGTCCCCTGGCGACGAAGGTGTAGAAAGAGCCGCTGCCGGGCATTTCCCGGGCCATGAGGGCCACCTGGTTGGCGACCAGCAGGGTAATGACAAACCCGATCACATAGGTGAGAGGGATTGCTGCGCCAACCAGACCTGCCTGGGGGATGGTGTTGAAGAAGATGGCGGCGGCCGGGGCCATGGTGGCCACAGACATAACCACCGCGTTGCGCAGTGAGAGCGCGTTGCGGACCAGTCCGGGATCGCCCGGATGCACAGACGCTGCACTAGAAGCCATCTAACCCCCTCATCGACCTATAACGGAAAGCGGTACACCGTTTTTGGGCAGTCAGCGACCGGTCCATCGCGCCTTCGGCGAAATTCTACCAGTAAAGGGGGGTGAACCCCGTAGTACAGCCAGCCTGAAGTAACTTGCCGCTTGGCCTTGGCCAAGGTCTGGTCTGTGGTCTTAGGCTTGGCCCCGGACTCCCGACTGTCGTCAGCGTCTTTAGGCCCGTCAGAGAGTCTGCGGCGGAATGCGAGGCGGATCGCTGTAGACGGACTTAATCTCAGTTAACAGCAGGCTCCCCAGCCCTAGGACAGCGAGGGCATACCTCTTGGCATCGGAGCGCTTGGCGAACCCAGTCCCTAGCTGCTGCTAGCCTTGCTGCTCGCTCGGCCGATCACCCAGTCGAAGCTTGTCAGTTGCGAGCGAGGCCTTGAACACGTCAACGCTCCCTGTGACGGCCGGCGGCAGCTGTGCGCACGCTCTCAGCTTGTCCTCGACGAACACCGCGGTGTTCAGCGCGACCTTGTTCCAATCCCCGGACTCGACGAGCCCCTGCACATGTACCCAGAGATCGGGGTCGATCGCAGAGTCGTCTAGAGGGTTCGGTTCCGGTACTTTCCGAGACAGTTCCCACCTCAGGGTTTCAATTATCTCGGCCGCG
>PLDE01000224.1 GCA_003135035.1 Candidatus Dormiibacterota bacterium
GGGCGATGTCGACAGCTGCGATAGCCATGGACGAGATCCCAGGGCGTCCCATGTTGCGGATAGAACGAACCATCGCCGACCAGCAACTCCCGACGTCCATAGCGTCCTGTCCGACGACCACGGTCTTGAGCACATCCTCGATGAGGCGAGCGCACGCTCCAGTAGCGTAGGAGAAGCCGAGGCCGGTCTTCCCACCGGCGCAAGGCTCAGCCACCACGACTGTGGTGGCGCTCCAAGTCAGGGTACCGTCGGACTCCGCCTCCTCAGTGGGGACGGTGTAGACACTCACGTCAATCCTTTCGATCTCAGGCAAGAGGACGTCCTCCAAGCTCGTCGGTTGGTTCCCCCGACGACAAATTAAGTGACGGGAGCCCTCGGGACGCGCCCACACTCAGCGCACTCACCATGGCTCGCGCGGCTGGCGCGGACGTTCTTACTGCAACGGCGGCTCCGACCGAAGCGAAGGCGGTGGCGATCAACGCCTCGACGAGCGCAGCTCGCCGCCAGCGGCGACTGAACAGCGCGAGGGTGAGCATACTCGCCCCGTGGGCGGCGTCCGCCCCAACTCCGAGTGAGAGCACCGCGGTGTTGGGCGCTCCTACCGTCACGAGCGCCTGGGCCAGCTGGCGTACCCCCAGGGCCCGAACCGCTACTCGGGAGCCCCGGCCGAAGGGCTGGCTCACCAAGTGGCGGGACGCCAGGCCGGGTGCGAGGAGGTGGACGAGCCCCAGCACTGCCCGGACCCCGCTCAGGCGGATGCCCTCCGACGGTGCTGACGATGGCCCGCGCCTCATCAGCGCTTAGCCTCCTCAAGCCTGCCAAACCCACTACCAGTTGGGGAATCGAGACCTAGAAGCACAGGCTGACCAGCGGGGCCGCTCTCGAAGGTGTACGCCCATGTCGGAACCCACGCCGATGAATCGAAACCCGTCCGGATCTGGGTCCAGTGCATTAGTTCACCGCCTCAGCGCCGCGCGACAAGCTTGGCCAGGGTGATCCCGCCCGCCACGATCGCCACGCCGGCAACCGCGGTCATGGTGCGGGCATGGTGGGAGGCCCATAGCTCAGGGCTCGATGAGTGAGCCTGCCCATCAAAGACGCCATGGGCGCCGTAGTCATGGCCGTCCGCTCCGTCCGCCGGCTCCCAAAGGTTATGAGGACGGTCCGGACCCACCTTCTGGTCGGTCTGCTGGGAGCGGAAGCCGGTACGCGCCAGGTAACGGTCCAAAAGAGGTGCCGCGAATTTGTTGGCCATGATCGTGCCGGCAGTGCTCGCACCCACCCAATATTGCTTGCGCTGCGGATGGTCGGCGGCATAGAGCACGCCGCGGGCCGCAACCTCAGGCTGGTAGATCGGTGGCACCGGCTGTGGATGATTGGGCAGACGGGACAGCACCCAAGAGAACTGCGGTGTGTTGACGGCGGGCATTTGGACCACCGTGATTCGTATCGGACTGTGGCTATGCACCAGTTCGGTGCGCACCGAGGAAGTGAATCCATTGATGGCGTGCTTGGCTCCGCAGTAGGCACTCTGCAACGGGATACTGCGTTCCGACAGCGCGGATCCGACCTGCACGATAGTACCGTGATCCCGGGGCAGCATCAGGTCCAGGGCCACATGGGTGCCATACACGAAGCCCAGGTAGCTCACCTCGGTGACTCGCTTGAATTCTTCCGGTTTGATCTCTAAAAAGGGTGCGAAAACGGAAGTGAACGCCACGTTAATCCATACGTCGATCGGTCCCAGAGCGTCCTCGACTCGACGAGCCGCAGCCGCGACCTGTTCGTAATCGGACACGTCGGTGATGATGGCGAGAGCTCTGCCCCCTGCACGCTCGACATCGGCGACTGCTCCATCCAGACCCGCTTGGCCTCGGGCCAGGAGTCCGACTCGGTCACCTCGCCTGCCGAAAAGTTGGGCAGTCGCCCGGCCGACCCCGGCGCTTGCTCCAGTGATGACGACGGTCCGCGTCATGACGACTCCTCCCTTGAATTGCGAGCTAGCGGAGTCGTCCAGAGCATTTCAGGTAACAAACAACGAATTTGGTTACCCGGATCGAGAGGTGACGGACCACTCCGAGGGTTGGCGCGAGGTGCGAGCCAGGTCGCAACGGGTCGTCCTCTCAGGCGACTCGGCGAATTCAACGTAGGCATCGGCGAACTCAGGCGGACCGTGGCACTGGCCTGGCGGGTGCGGATCCACGCTGCTCTCGGCGCTTCCCTTGACCGTGACGGACCAGCTTTACGTGCGAGAGGTCGTAGCGCCGGCGTGCCACTAGATGGGCTCCGGTTCCGTACACAGTGCCAAGGCCCTTGTCCCCGAGGTGCTGGAGCAGCGCGGCGGCCACAGAGATCCCGAAGGGAAACCCCAGGGCGACCAGCATCCCGATGGCGGCGACTCCGGAGGCGCGCCCCTTCCTGACTGGCGTCGCGCGGAGCACCCATTTCAGACCCGCGCCCCGGTAGCTTGTCGTCCCGTCCCAACTGGAGCACTAGTCAGGTCGACAGCCTTGCTGGTCAGGCGACCCGCAAGCCTGGAGGAGAGCGCCATGATCGTGAGTGCGGGATTGGCGCTGCCCTGGGTTGGACAGACGCTCCCATCGGCGATCAATAGATTGGGAACCGCCCAGCTCTGCTGGTCTTTGCTGACAACGCTGTCAGAGGGGCTAAAGCCCATCCGACAGCCTCCGATCAGGTGGGCGTAGCGGTGAATGGTGAGAAGATCTTGAGCCCCAGCCGCCTGCAGGATTCTGGTCAGGAGTGAGGTCGAGTAGGCGATGTTGCGCTTGTCGTTATCGCATAGCGAGTAATCGAAGCGGGCGACCGGAAGACCATAGCGATCACGGGCATCGGCCAGGGTGACCCGGTTGTCCGGGAGCGCCAACAATTCGTTGAGCACACCCGCCGTGACCCAATGGTTGTAGTCGCGCATGTACTCGCGCA
>PLDE01000214.1 GCA_003135035.1 Candidatus Dormiibacterota bacterium
AACGCCCCTGGCGGGTACCCCGGCGGGAGCGAGCTGGGAGGGCTTTGCCTTCGGCGACACCTACCAGGTCCTGCCCAAGACGACCCCGGCCCAGATGCTGGAGCGCCAGATCGAGGACTTTGAGACCCGGGTCGGCACCCAGGTCAGCAGTGGCGCCGCGGCTGTCGGTCTGTCCCCCTTCCAGGTGGTGGTGCTGGCTTCGATCGTCTCCGCCGAGGCGGCGACGGTCAAAGACCGAGGCCTGGTGGCGGGGGTCTTCTTCAACCGACTCCATGACGACATGCCGCTGGAGAGCGACGTCACCGTCCTCTACGCGCAGTCGTTGGCGGGCAACGACGGCACCAGCGTGAACACCCAGTTCGTCTCGCCCTACAACACCTACCTCAATGCCGGGCTGCCACCGGGCCCGATTGACAGCCCAGGGATCACCGCGATCGAGGCGGTGCTTCGTCCGACCGCCACTGATTACCTGTACTTTCTGGCGCTGCCCAACGGTAAGGTGGAGTACAGCGTCACGCTCGCCCAGCACGACCAACAGATCGAGGAGGCCGGCCTTGGATGAGCTGGTGGTGGATGACTGAGGGCGGGAGCCCTCGTCCCAAGTGACCCCGGCCGAGGCGTTGGGATGGGGGATCCTGGGCCTGCTCGGGGGTGCTCTGATGGGGCAGCTGTCGCTGTTCTTGGAGAAGCCACTGGGTGACGAGGACCCTCCCGCTGAGATCGGCAGGGGTCCACTGGAGCTGGTCGCCATGCCGCTCATGGGTTTGGTCGGCTTCGCCGCCTTCGCCCTGCGTCAGGGCCTGGGCCCGGGCCTGCTCGTCCATAGCCTTTGGATCTTGGTGCTGGTGCAGATCTTCGCCTTCGACCTCAAGCACCGGCTGGTTCTGGACGTGATCACCTTGCCCTCGCTGGCCCTGGCCCTGGTGCTGGCCAATCTCAGCCCTGATCTCTCCATCGTCCGAGCGCTCTTTGGGATTCTGGTGGGGGGAGGCCTGATGCTCCCCTTTGCCGTGGTCAGCGAGATCTTCCACGACGGCCAGGGCTTCGGCTGGGGCGATGTCAAGTTGGCCATGGTGATCGGAGCGATCACCGGCATGAGCCTCAACTACGGGCAGCTCTACGCCCTCTGGGCTCTGATCGCCGGGACGATCGTCGGAGGGGTGGTCACGATTCTGCTCTTGGTGAGCCGCCGGGTTGGCTTCCGGGACGCCCTTCCCTACGGGCCCTATTTGGTCATCGGGGCGGGCCTGATCCTCTACTTCATGTAGGGGATACGGTCCCCTGGTCGCCCTCGTCGGCGCGCCGGTCGGCGACCATGTGCTCGAGGGCGGCAATCGGCTCGGCGGCGAGACGCCTGCCCTGCACTTTCTTGAGCTCGAAGTAGGCTTCGTCAGCGTCCATGCCCCGCCGATAGGGTCGGTGGGCGGTCAGGGCTTCGTAGACATCGGCCACCGCCAGGATGTCGGCGCCGTGGGGCAACTCCGGCCCGCGCAGTCTGCGGTGGTAGCCGCTCCCGTCCAGTCGCTCGTGGTGGGAGGCGGCCATCTCGGCGACATCGTCGAGAGGCCAGAGCGGCGCGAGGATTTCATGGGTGATCGAGGTGTGCCTCTGCATCTCTTCCATCTCCTCGGGGAGCAGCGGCCCGGCCTTGTCCAGGATGGCGTTGCTGATGGCCAGCTTGCCCAGGTCGTGGAGGAGTCCGGCCAGCCCGACCCGATCCTGCTCGATCGGGTTGAAGTTCATCGTCTCGGCCATCAGCCGGGCGAGGGCCGCCGTCCGGGTCGAGTGGTTGGTGGTCCAGGGCGACTTGGCGTCGACCGCGGCCGCGAAGACCTCGCCAATCCGGATCATGTCGTCCATGTTGGTCGAGGGGATCACCCGGGGCTCGGGGTCAAGGTAGCCGACGTGCTCGGGATGGGTGACTTCGCCCATCTGGCGCCAGAGCTTGGAGTTGCCGGCGTGGGCCAGGACCAGGTCGACCAGCACCGGGTCGAACCACTTCCCCCGGCGCTGGCGCAGGACGGTCTCGGCCGCCCGACCGCCGCCGCGACGCCAGAAGATCTCCACCGTCTGGGTGAGCAGGGCGATCCGGGAGAGGAGTGGGATCTCGTCGCCCCTCAGCCCCCTCGGTCGGCCGGAGCCGTTCCAGTGCTCGTCCAGGCTGAGCACAGCGGCGGCGGCCGGCTCGGCCCAGCCCAGCTGGCGCACCATCTCCGCCCCTCTGGTGCAGCGCACCTCGACCAGTTCGTTGGCCAGTCCGGCGCCCCGGCTGCCGACCGACACCAGCTGGGCCATCCTCCGGGTGATCGGTGCCGAGGGAGCCGTCTGGCGGATGGCGAAGATCATCGAGCGCCACTGACTGCTCCAGTCGGTGATCTTGAGCTCGGCCTTGGTGAC
This sequence comes from Candidatus Dormiibacterota bacterium, assembly GCA_003135035.1. Classification (GTDB taxonomy): domain Bacteria; phylum Chloroflexota; class Dormibacteria; order Aeolococcales; family Bog-877; genus Bog-877. The sequence continues at coordinate 2,398 of PLDE01000214.1, forward strand.
CAGGTCGTCGGCCTGGAACCAGTGGGTGACGCTGTAGGCGTTGGCCGAGCAGCCGGCATCCTTGAGCAGGAGCGCGTAGAAGAGGTCCTGCCGTTCCGCCGGCCGCAGGTCGAGCCACCTGGCCATCTGCATGCCCAACCAGCAGGATCTGATGGCGTGGCCCATGGGCTCGCCCTCAGCCAGGTCCAGGGCGCGGGACAAGGCGGCGATCACCACCGAACTGCCCAACTCACCAGAGGCGGCCCGCTCCCGGACGGGCGCCACGAGCTTGGTCGACATGGGCGTCACCGTAGATCGTGCTGATCGGAACGCCAGTCGCGGTTCGGCAGCAACTTCTGACGGCGGGGTCGCGGGTGGTCCGGGGCCTGGCCGGGATAGCTGCTGCGGATGACCGGCACGGTCCCGGTGGTGAGGGGAGAGTGCCGTCGGATCGACGGCTTGCCCGGGTGTTCCAAGCCCAAAGCTGGCATCATCAATCCGGCCTTGGCCAAGCCGGTGCGGCTGAGGACGACGTCTAAACAGGAGCTCTTCGATGATCAACGCTGGCGAACTCCGCTCGGGGACCACAGTTGAGCGCAACGGGCAGCTCTGGGAGGTCCTCTCTTTCGAGCACGTCAAGCTCGGGCGCGGCACCGCCGTGGTCCGCACCCGACTGCGCAACATCACCACCGGAGCGGTCACCGAGGAGACCTTCCGTCCCGAGGAGCGCTTCCCCAGGGCCCGCATCGAGAAGGTCGATGTCCAGTTCCTCTACCGGGATGGCCAGCACTACGTGGTGATGGACACCCAGAGCTACGACCAGTACCCCGTCGATGAGGCCCACTTCACCGAGGCCGCCCGCTACATCAAGGAGTCCGACCACCTCTTCGTGCTTCAGTACGACGGCAAGGTGATCGGCGTCGAGCTGCCCATCACCGTCGAGTTGGAGGTCGCCCAGACCGACCCCGGATTCAAGGGTGACACCGCGACCGGGGGCAGCAAGCCGGCCACTCTGGACACCGGGCTGGTGGTCGACGTCCCCCTCTTCGTGGAGACCGGGGACCGACTCAAGGTCGACACCAGGACGGGCAAGTACCTGGAGCGGGTGCAGTGAGCACCTCCTTGCTCAACCAGCCGGGGGAGCAACCTCCGGGCCGGGTCCGGGTCGCCAGCGAGGTGGTGGCATCGATCGCCGCTTTGGCTGCGCTCGACGTGGCCGGCATCGCCGCCATGCGGGAGCCCACCGGGGTCAACGTGTCGCTACCCCTACACCGCCAGCATGGTCACCGGGGGGTGCAGCTGCAGATGGTTGGGGACACCGGGATCAAGCTCGATCTCTATGTGGCGATCACCCCCCAGGCGGCGGTTGCCCAGGTCGCCGAGGAGCTTCAGCGCAAGCTCTCCCACGCCGTCCACAGCATGCTCGGACTCGACGCCATGGAGATCAACCTACACATTGCCGAAATCGAGGGGGACTGAGTCGGTGGCGGCGCGCCACCGAGCTCGGGAACTGGCGGTTCAGGTTCTCTTCCAGCTCGAGTTGCAGCCGGGGAATTGGCGCGAGCCGTTGCAGTACCACCTTGACCAGGAGCCGCAGAGTCCGTCTAATCGGCGCTTTGCCGAGGAGTTGGTGGAGGGGGCAGTCAGTCACGCCGTCGAGATCGACTCCCTGATCGCGGCCTGCTCGACCAACTGGGCCATGGACCAGATGGGCGCCCTGGAGCGGGCCGTCCTCCGGGTCGCTGCCGAAGAGCTCTGCTGGCGCCCGCTGACGCCGGTCGGGGTGGTCATCGATGAGGCGGTCCAGATCGCCAAGCAGATGGCCGGCGAGGAGGCCGGAAAGTTCGTCAACGGAGTGCTCGGCAACATGGCCCGCAGCCGGCGGCCGGGATTGGAGCAAGTGGGTGCGCGTTCTTCAGGTCGGTGAACTCGCCTCTCTGATCCGAGCGACGCTCGCCTCCGAGCCGCAGCTCCAGGACACCTACGTGGAGGCGGAGCTGGGGGACTGTCACCTGTCCGCCGCCGGGCACTGGTACTTCACCCTCAAGGACTGCAGCCCGGGCGGCAGCGACCGCTCGGTGCTCAAGGCCGCCCTCTTCCGCAAGGAGGCGCGGGGACTTCAGTTCGAGCCTCGGACCGGGATGCGGGTCCTTGCCCACGGCGCGGTCTCCGTCTACGCGGCGGGCGGCTCCCTGCAGGTCTACCTCGACCGCCGCGAGCCCCAGGGGGTGGGTGCGCTCGCGCTGGCCTTCCAGCAACTGGTCGCTCGCCTCGAGGCGGAGGGTCTCTTCGCGGCGGAGCGCAAGCGAGCCTTGCCCTTCCTGTCCCGGCGCCTGGCGGTGGTGACCTCGCTGCACGGGGCCGCCCTGCGCGACGTCGTCCACGTGGTTCGGCGCCGCTGCCCGATCACGGAGATCGTGGTGGTGCCCACTCTGGTCCAGGGCGAGGGGGCGGTGCGTTCGCTCCTGGGCGCGCTCAAGTTGGCCGGTCGGGCCGATGTCGATGTAGTCCTGCTGGTGCGGGGAGGCGGTTCCCTGGAGGATCTCCAGGCGTTCAACTCGGAGGACGTCGCCCGGGCGATCATCGCCTGCCCGCTTCCGGTCGTGGTCGGAGTGGGGCACGAGACCGATTCGTCGGTGGCCGATTTCGTCGCCGACCGGAGGGCGCCGACGCCCTCCGTCGCGGCCCAGCTGGCGGTTCCCGACCTGGCCGGCCTCAAGCTCGACCTCGCCCGACGCTCGCTCGCACTTCGTCGTGGCGCCGAGAGCTGGGTCTCGAACCAGCACCGGGAGCTGGAGACGCTCGGCCGGCGGCTCGCTCGTCTGGCTCCGGCCACCCGCCTGGCCAGCGGTCGAATCGATCTCGATCTCCGCCAGCAGAGGCTGGCCGCCGCCGCCCGCCGCCTCCTGGCGCGCGAGGTGGGCGGGCTCAGCTCCCGAGCGGGTCTTCTCCAGGCGCGAGGCCCGGAGCGGCGGCTGCTGCACGCCCGTGAGGAGTTCAGAGGCCGGGTTGGTAGGCTGGAGGCCCTCAGCCCGCTGGCGGTCCTGGGCCGGGGCTACTCGATCACCTTCGACGAGTCCGGGACTGGGGTCCTACGTGACGCGGAGCTAGTTGAGTTGGGCACTGCCATCGTCACCCGCCTCTCCCGGGGTCGGCTGGTGAGCCGGGTCAGCGAGGTGAACCCAGAGTTGGATGGAGGAGTGGATGGAGCCTGAGTCGGAGCTAGCGGAGGTGACGCCCACGGCCGAGCCCGAGGCCCTGGATTACGAGGCAGCTCTGGCCGAACTCGACTCTGTCCTGGCCCGTCTTGAGGACGGCCAGGTGGCTCTGGAGGAGGCCATGCGCCTCTACGAGCGCGGTGTCCGCCTGGTCCGCCGTTGCTCGGGTCTACTGGATGGAGCCGAGCGAAGGGTCACCGAGCTCACTGCCGGGGCTGACGGACTGCCTCGGGAGCAGCCTCTGCTCCTCGAACTGGACGACGAGCCCGGCGACGAAGACGGTTGACCTAATGGCGTGACCGCTCTCCTCACCAACCAGTTTCTCTGGATCCCGCTGCTGGCCTGGGCCATCGGCCAGCTCCTCAAGGTGGTCACCGACTCCTGGCGCCAGCACCGGCTCAGCCTTCGCTCGCTGGGGATGTCGGGCGGAATGCCCAGCTCTCATACCGCGCTGACCGTCTGTCTGACCACGATCCTGGCCAAGAAGCTGGGCCTCGGTTCGCCGATCTTTGCGGCGGTGGCCATCATCACCATGGTGGTCGTCTACGATGCCACCGGAGTGCGCCGCTCCGCGGGCCAGCAGAGCGTGATCCTCAACCAGGTGCTCGACGACTTGCGCAGCCACCTGGGATTCCGCTACGAACGCCTCCGCGAATTCATCGGCCACACGCCCTACGAGGTACTCGCCGGAGCTGTGCTGGGGGTCGCGGTGGGGCTCTTGTTCTGAATTGGCGGCTCCGGTACCGGCCCCGGTGAGGGCCTAAGATCCTAGGCGCGATGTCAGCAATTCAGCGTCGGCAGTGGGCATGAACGGGGTCGACAGCACCGCCTCCATCGGCTTTCTGCTCCACTTTCGAGAATCCCCCGAGTCGCCCACCCTACGCCGGGCCCGTGACGTTGCCGAAGCAGCCTCGCTGCGCACCTGGGTGGCCCAGCACGATGCCGACGCGGTGCTGGCCCGGGAGCTGGCCAGCGCCCGCCTGCTGGTGGCCATCGGCGGGGACGGCACGCTGCTCTACTCGGCCCAGCGGGCCGCTCCTCGGGGAGTGCCTCTGCTCGGGGTCAACCGGGGCCAACTGGGCTTCCTGACCAACGTCGAGATGGCCCAGCTGCCGGACGCCATCGAGGCTTTCGTCAGCGACGACTACGAGATCGGGCGGCGGCGGACTCTCCGCGGCGAGGTTCGCGGTGAGGACGGCATGGAGGCCACTTTGGAGGTAGCCATCAACGAGATTGTGGTCAAAGCGGAGGGGGTGAGCCTGGTCCGCCTCGAGGTGACCAGCGACGACCAGCTGGTGGGGGTCTTCGATGCCGATGGTTTGGTGGTGGCGACCAGCGTGGGCTCGACCGCCTACTCCCTCTCCGCGGGGGGACCGCCGGTTGACTCGCGGGTGCCTGCCTTGGTGCTGACCCCGCTCAACCCGCACGCTTTGATCAGCCGCTCCTTGGTGATACCGGACACCCTCGATGTGAAGATCGAGGTCCAGCGCGGTCGGGCGGTCGCCGCCGCCGACGGACAGGTCTGGGCCCAGCTTGAGCCCGGCTGCGAGCTCATCGTCAAGCAGGGACCGGAGCTGCGCATGATCCGGCCTCCGGGAACTCCCGGATTCTTCCAGCGGCTCCGCTCCAAGACCGGGTTCGGTGCCGTGCTCAAACTCGATCCGGAGGAGCCGCAAGCCGCCCTAGTCAGGCCGGATCGCCAGCTCTCCTGAGCCATGCTGGTGGAGTTGAGGGTGGAGAACTTGGCCGTGATTGAGCGCTCCGATGCTCGCTTCGGGGCTCGTTTCAACGCGATCACCGGCGAGACCGGCGCCGGCAAGTCGGTGCTCCTCTCGGCGCTGGGACTTGCCCTCGGGGCCAGGGCGGACCCCGACCTGGTCCGGCGGGGGGCCGAGCGCGCCCTGGCCAGTGCCGTGTTCGAGGATCCCCCGGCCGCTGCTGCCGAGACCTGCCGAGCCCTCGGTGTTGCCGTGGAGGAGACCCTGGTCCTGACCAGGGAGCTCTCCAGCTCGGGCCGCGGCGGATCCCGTGCCAATGGGTCGATCGTTCCCGCGACCGCCCTCCGCGACCTCGGTTCTCAGCTGGTCGATGTCCAGGGTCAGGGAGCGTCGTCCCTCTGGTTGCGCGAGGCCGAGCAGCGGGCTGCCCTGGACAGCCTGGGTGGTGAGCCAGCCGCTCGGGGGCTCCGCCGCATCGGTGAATTCTGGTCGAAGCGCCAGGAGATCGAGACGGCC
>PLDE01000110.1 GCA_003135035.1 Candidatus Dormiibacterota bacterium
GCGGCGCCAAGGAGGCCCGCTCCAAGTCAAGGGCCCCGAGAAGGTCGAAGGCGGGGAGCTAGCCGAGGCTCAGCCCCAATCGGTGGCTGGCTCGGGGGGATCGGGCAGAAGTTCCGCCTGGCGCATTGCCGTCTCCTCGGCGCTGGCCCGCCGGTAGCCGCGCTGCGAGGGGTTGGGCACCAGATCGAAGAAGCGGTAGCTCTCCGCCAGTTCGGCCCCACAGCGCTCGCCGACCTCGCGGGCTCCGCGCTCCATCCCCTCGCGCATGTCGCTGGCGTCGAATTGGCTGTGGTGCTCGCCCAGGGCCGCCATCTTGTTCTCCAAGTCGACCGGAAGCAAGGGAATGGCCATGTCTGACTCCGACGAGGCGCCGACAAAGACGAAGCGGACCTTGTGGGGTTGAAGGCCCTCGTCGCGGAGGAGCTCAGGGAAGGCGCGTGCGTCGCGGGCGCTGGGAAAGATCGCGTCAAGGGCAGCGTCCCCGGCAGCTCGGTGATCGGGATGGTTGATATAGCCGCGCCCGAACCATCGATTGTTCGGGTCCATGGTGATGACCGCCTCCGGGCGCAGTTCGCGGATCACCCGGACCAGGTCCCGGCGCACCGCCAGGGTGTTCTCGAGCACACCGTCGGGGTAACCCAGGCAACGAACTTCCGAGACCCCGAGGTGGGCTGCGGCAGCGCGCTGCTCCTCGAGGCGGATCCGGCTCAGCTCTCCGGGAGGGATGGTGGGGTCATCGCTGCCGGCGTCGCCGTCGGTGACCAGGCAGACGGCCCCGGAGCAGCCCTGACGAACCCAGGCCGAAAGCACGGAGGCGGCGAGGAAGTCGCAGTCGTCGGGGTGAGCCACAACTACGAGGGCGCGTTCGGGCACATACTCGAAGAGCTCCAGCGCAGGAAGCCTCGAGGTGGGCAGCTCGGCGACGGCGGAGTTCTCCGCCCCTTGATCAATCGCCATCTCAACCAGTTATCCTGCCAGCCGTGACCCTAGCGCTGCCCAGCCGCACTCGAATCGCGACCTTCTCCATCGTCGCCACCGACGGCGTCGACTGGGGTGTTGCCGTCGCCTCCAAGTTCCTGGCCGTGGGCAGTGCCGTGCCGGCAGCCCAGGCCGAGGTAGGAGCTCTCGCCACCCAGGCCATGGCCAACACCGGGTACAAGGTTCTGGGGATGGAGCTCCTCGAGGCGGGTCGACCGGCCAGCGAGGTCGTCGAGGTACTGACCGGCGATGACGAGGGCAGAGAGCACCGCCAGCTGGGAGTCGTGGACCGCCACGGCAGCGCCGCCACCTATACCGGCTCCCAGTGCTACGAGTGGGCGGGCGGGCGGACCGGCAAGGGCTGCGCCTGCCAGGGGAACATCCTGACCGGGCCTGAGGTTGTCGACGCCCTGCTCACCGTGTTCGAGAGTTCAACCGGCGACCTGGTCGACCGCCTGATGACAGCCCTGGCGGCCGGCGATGAGGCAGGGGGCGACAAGCGAGGTCGCCAGTCGGCGGCGCTTCTGGTAGCCCGGCGCCATGCCGGCTACGGTGGCTTCGACGACCGGATGGTCGATCTCCGCGTCGAGGATCATCCCCGCCCGATCCCTGAGCTTTCTCGGCTGCTCGACCTCTGGCGCCTGTATTTCGACAAAGCCTCGGCGGAGAGCCTGCTCCCCGTCGACGATTCCATGCGGACTCGTCTTCGCCAGGCGCTGGAGCGGGCCGGCCGAGTCGACCCCAAGGCCCCCCAGGAGGCCGTCTGGGCGGCGTTTGATGCGTGGATCTCAGAAGAGAACCTGGAAGAGCGGGCACCGTCTCGCGAGGCGATCGATCCCTTGGTCCTTGCCAAGCTCGAAGCGGCCCCCTCAGCCGGCTAGTTGCTCCCTCAAGTTCGTCCCAGGACCGGTGGCTTGGAAGTCGTCGCCTGGCTGAGGTGGTAGAGGAGGAGCTGCTGGGCGGAGAAGGCGGCCGGACCATAGTCGGCGGTGATCCGCAACACCTCCAGGGAGGTCGGCATCCCGTCCAGTCGGTAGGCGAATTGGACCGCCTTGCGCACTCCCAGGTCGTCGGCCACCACCACCGGTCGCCCGAGGACCCGGGTGAGGTACTGGGCGGCCGTCCAGGGGCCGAGGCCGGGAAGGGCCAGCAGGCGCTCCCGCACCTCTCCATCGGGCGCCAACTCCAGGTCCTCGAAGGAGAGGCTCCCGCTCGAGACGGCGATCCCCAGGGCTGTCAGGCAGCGGGCCTTCGCCCGACTGAAGCGGACCGACGCCCAATCCTCAGCGGATGCGCTCGCCAGACGCTCGGGATCGGGCGCGATCACGAAGTCGTCACCGATGGAGATGCGGCGCCCCAAGCGGAGCAGGAGGGCTCGCCGGAAGCTGAGGGCCACGGTCAAATTCACCTGCTGAGCGCTGACCATGGACAGCAGGGCAGCCAGCGGGTCGAGGGCGCGGACCGGGAAGACCCCGGGATGAAGCTCGTCCAGCTCGGCGATGACCCGGTCGCGACGTCCCAGTTCGAGCATGGCCAGGCGGTCGTCGACGAACATCGATGCCAGGCGCAGAGCCAGGGTGGCGGCCACCTGGCCGGAGTCCGTCTCCACCTCGAGCCGGTGACCAGTCTCTGCGGATGGTCGCAATCGGACCGCTCCCACCTGGCCCTGAATCCGGAATGGACGGCGAAAGCTGACCCCGTCCCAGCGATCCATGCGGTCGTCGCCGTGGCGGCTGAAGCGCGCCAAGGAGGCGTTCACATCGAGACCCTGGGGCAGTTCCAGAAGAGCCGGATAGCTGTCCCGGCTCAAGGCTCTGGGCGCCGGATCAGGCGCGGGAGCCACTCCTGGTCAGCGCCTTCTCTGAGTATCCCCAGCTCTCCTCCTCCGAGGCGGGCCCGGTCGGGCCAGGGTTGGTGCCAGCGCCCACGGTGTAGTGGGCCGGGTCTCGCCTAGCCAGCCAGGCGGTAATGGCCTGGCTGGCGCCACCGACCACCATCCAGCCCAGGAA
>PLDE01000228.1 GCA_003135035.1 Candidatus Dormiibacterota bacterium
CCCGCTGCCTGCCCGGCGAAGTTGAGCACCACCGTGTCGCGGAGACGCAGCCGCGCTCCGATCGCGAGAAGGAGGGGCTGCCAACGGACCCCCTGGAGGAGGTAGTAGCTGAAGGAAAGGGCGGCCACGAGCGGGGCGTAGACGGGATTGAAACGGCTCGCAGCACTGGCAAAGCGCTCGGGATTGACCGCCAGCACCAGCGCGACGACCACTCCCACGCCGAGCAGATAGGGAAGCGAGGCGCGCAGCCGGCGGGACCAAGCGTGGGGCTTGTGCGCGCTCATAGACCCTGCTCCCTGGTGCAGACGCGCACCGGCATCACCGCCGAGAAGTTGCGCACTGAGTCAGAGTACGGGGGCTCGGGCTCAGCAACCGGTTCGGACCGTCCGGGTCAGCACCGCGGCAACAGCCAATGCGCTGGCGCTGACCCGGACTCGATGCCGGATCGCCCCGGCCTGACAACAGCGCTGCTGGGCGCTCTCGTCGAACATACCGTGGGTGGCCGCCAACTCAGGGACGAGATGGCAGAGGTTGCCTGGGCGTCTTTTGGGCAACAGCGAGGTTCTCAATCTGTCGGCGCAGGCCGCGCCACGATCCCGTTGATGCCGTCTTCTGGATATCCGTACACGGGCTTGCTGCCCGACTCGATCAGCCGGCCATACAGATACTCAGCGGACGTCTTAGCCATGACCCACCTTGCCCGGCGGTCGGGCAACGGGGCAGTGCGATCCGCTCCGCGCCTAACGACGCCCGCTCCCGGGAGTTTCACTTTGTCCTGAACTATTCAGGTCGCAGTTCTCAGCGCGCCAACTAGCATCAGCCGCGGTGGAGTTAACCAGAGCCGGAGGCGGGCGGATGGAGAAGGTGAGTCCGGTCCTGCCTTCCGGACGCCAGATCGAAATCCGACATGCCGAACAGACGGCGGTGGTGACGGAGGTGGGTGCCGGTCTGCGCACCTACCAGCGAGGGAAGTGGGAGATCCTCGACGGATACCCGGCCGACCGTTACTGTCATGCGGGCCGAGGCCAGCTGCTTCTGCCCTGGCCCAACCGGCTCCGTGATGGGCGGTACGACTTTGGCGGCAGTTCCCAACAGCAGGCATTGACAGAACCCTCCAGGGGCCACGCCATCCATGGCCTCACCCGCTACGCCACCTGGTCGGTGGATCAGGTCGCCGAAGATCACTGCCGCCTGAGCTACCTGCTCCATCCCCAGCCCGGCTACGACTTCACCCTGGCCCTGGCTGCGGAATTTCGGGTGGGGCCGGAAGGCTTGACGGTGACCATCACCGCCGAGAATCAGGGGCGGGAGGTCCTGCCCTACGCTGCCGGGGCCCACCCCTACTTACGTCTCGATGACCGCGGAGTTGATCCCTGGCTGCTCCGAGTACCCGCCCGAGTGACCATGGAGGCAGACGACCGAGCCATCCCCACGGGCAGGCTCCTGCCGGTGGCCGGTACTGACTTCGACTTCACCAGCCAGCGTCCGATCGGTGCGGTCGAGTTGGACACCTGCTTCACCGAACTGGAGCGCGGGTCCGACGGGCTTGCTTGGATGGAACTGGACAGCCCTGACGGGCAGCGCAGGTTGCGGGTCTGGCTGACCCCGGACCACCCCTACCTGATGCTCTTTACGGGGGACAGCCTGGCCCCTGAGGAGCGCCGGCGGAGCCTCGGAGTGGAGCCTATGACGGCGGCGCCGAACGCCTTTCAGAACCTTCTCGGCCTGCGGACGATCGAACCGGGAGAGTCCGTGCGAACGTCCTGGGGGGTGGAGTCATTTGACTGAGGGCAGCCAGATCAAAGAAATTCTCAGATCTCGAGCAGAACCTTGCCAATGACGTTGGCCTCGACTGCGGCGTGCGCGTGAGCTGCCTGCTCCAGGGTGAAGCGATGCAGCGGAAGACCGGACTCGGACCCAACCCGCAGGACGCCCGCCGCCACTGCCTGCTGAATATCCTCTAGGCCGCGCCGCTTGGCCGCTTCGGGCTCGGTATAGACGAGGATGAACTGCAAACGGGCGTTCACCACCATGTTGGGACGGATGGCGAGCGTCATGCCCTCGGCGTCGCTGGCGTAGGCAGCAACCGTGCCGTGAGCGGCCAGGACCGCCTGATCCAGGCTGGCATTGGCGGATGGTGCAACCTCGACGATCTGGTCGACGCCGCCGGGAAAGAGGCGACGCACCTCGGCGGCAGCATCCTGCTCCCGGTAGTTGATGATGTGGCGAGCCCCTGCCGCACGGGCCAGTTGTGCCTTTTCGGAAGAGCTCACCGTCGTCACCACGTCTGCGCCCGACCACAGGGCCAGCTCGATGGCGGCGTGGCCGACGGCCCCAGCTCCCCCGGCGACCAGCACACTGCGCCCAGCTCGAGTGAGGCGTCGGAGCTGAGCGGCATCGCCTGCCCTTGAGGCAGGGAGACCAGCTCCTGGGCAGTGCCCTCGGGGCGCTGGTAGGCCGCCTCCCAGAGCCAGACCCGTTCCCCGAGGCGGGTCGGATCGACGCCGTCACCGACCGCGACGATCGTGCCGGAACCATCCTGGTTGGGGACCTGCTGAGGGACCGGTAAAGCCTGGTTCTGACTGCTGCTTGAGCCTTTACGGCTCTTCCAATCGGTCGGATTCACGCCCGAGAAGGCGACTCGGACCAGGACCTCGCCAGGGCCCGGGACGGGTTCTTCCCGCTCAACGACATGGAGGACATCCGGTCCGCCGTAGCGCTCATAGACAACGGACTTCATCGAAACTCTCTCTCCACCTGGTAGCCCCTCCAGGAGGCTACCACGATGCTCTTGCCCGACCTCCAAGTCAGCGCCAGAACCCGCCTCCACCCTCCGGCAGCGCTGAGGACTCAGCCTGAGATGATCCGGCCATGGAATCGACGGCGAACAGTCGGGGCCCAGCCGATGACGGGACGACCATGCGGCAGATCTGGGACTTCAGCCACCAAATCATGCGGGGCTCGGCGACTCAGGTGATTCCGGTGAGCGGCGGATTTGCGGTGCTGCACGAGCAGTTCGCCGGCTCCTACGAGCACAACTGTCTGGTCATCGACACCGCCTTGCCCGCCGCCTTGCTGATGAGCGAAGCCGACCGTGTTCTGGGCGCCGCCGGGCTCAGTCATCGCGCCATCGAGATGGCCGTCGAGAGTCTCGACGACTCCTGGCTGGAAGAGTTCCGGTCGGCGGGATACCAGGTCCATCCGACCGTGGTGATGGCACTGCACCGGCAATCCGCGCGGCAGGGGAGGACCCCGGTGGAGCGGGCCCCCTACGACGACCTCAGGTCAGTCGTGGCGACAGGATGGCGCCGCGAACTTCCCCAGGCGACTGAGGAGTCGATTGGCCAACTGGTCGAGCGCCGAACCGTGACCGCGCGCGCCTGCACCGTCACCCACCACGTGGTGCGTCAGGGTGGCGGCATCGTCGCTCGCTGCGACCTCTACCGGATACCGCCGATCGCTCAAGTGGAGACAGTCGAGACCGAGCCCGAGTGGCGAAACCGCGGCTATGCGACGGCAGTGGTGCTCGATGCTGTCGACCTGGCCCGCGAGTCCGCCTGCGACCTGATCTTCCTCTTTGCCGCCGCCGACGATTGGCCGCAACATCTGTACCGCCGTCTCGGCTTCGCTCGCGTCGGAGGCGGCTACACGCTGCAGCGGCCAGCCGCTGCAGCGCCGCGGGAACCGGCGCAGCTAGGCGGGGTATTTCTCAGCTAAACGTGGTGCTGCGATAGAGCACCAAGGGATCACCGGGCGCTCGCTGAAGGTCCGCTCCAGATAGCGTCGATGAGACGGTACTGGAGCGCCTCATCGACATCGAAGTATCGACCCTCGCGGAGGTCGATCTCCACTCGCTCGGCCGGTTGGCGAGCCGAGCCGGCGACTGCCTCCACAAAATGCTCAAGCTGGAGCTGGTGTTGCGCCAATTCCTGGGCGATCGCGGACGCACTCCCAGCGGCCTGTATCGCTCCGTCGAAGAGTCGCAGCCGGGCGTGGCGTCCCGCCTGGCGCTGTTGGCACACCGCCAACACCCCCAGCGCCGGACCCTCGGCTCGACCGCTGCAAACTGCCTGCACCGATACGCCCAGGGCAGCAATGGTGTCCATCAAGGTGAGGGCGGCCGCGAGCGTGCCCTCGCCGCTGTTGAGGTGGAGTTGGATGGGGTCGTCACCGGAGCCGTCGAGGGTCATCAGCTGGGTGGCCACCCCGGTCGCAACCAGCTCGTCGAGGCACCCTCGGATCCAGACCACCCGGCGCTCGAACATCTGGGCTTCGAGCCAGTCGGTCAAAGCAGACTCAGCAGGGAGAGACGAGGCGGCCAAGGCCGGTAAGTGCTCGCCGGCTCCCGGCTCGCGGCCGGCCAGGTTACGTTTCATGGTCACCGGCACGCGCCTCGAGCCGCCAGTCGATCTGCTGATCAAGGGCGGCTGCATAGCGCTCCAAGGTGGAGAGGCGGACATCCGCGGACCCGGACTCCAAACGCGCGACCGCAGATTGCGAGGTGCCCATCCGAGCTGCCACTTCGGTCTGGGAGAGCCCTAGCCCGAGCCGTCGGGCGCTCAGCTCGGCGGCGAGATTCTGGCGTCGCGCGGCCATCTCCGAGAAGCCGGGGAACACCGGGTCGTGGGTGCGACTACCCATCAGGCCTCCCAATTCCGAGAGCTGGCTCCAGTCCAGTATCTCTCACCTGATATCTTACATTGGAGATATCGCCTTTGGTATGAGAGCAAGCGGAGGTGGACCCAATGTATCGGGATCACGGCAGCTTCGTTCCCCTGATGGGATCGGTCATTCCCACCGTGCTGGACCAGTCGATGCGAGGTGAGCGCGCCTACGACATCTACTCGCTGTTGCTCAAGGAGCGAATCGTGTTCCTCGGCCAGGAAGTCGATGATCAAATCGCCAATCTCTTGGTCGCCGAGATCCT
>PLDE01000192.1 GCA_003135035.1 Candidatus Dormiibacterota bacterium
AACCACTCAGCGACGGATGGAATGATGCCCGAGGGCATGAGCAGGATGACCACCAGAAAGATGACCCCGTAGATGATCAGGTAGAGGTCGCCGACCGAGTAAGAGAAGGTCAGGTACTGCTGCAACGGCTCCAGGATGATCCCCCCCAGAAGTGGACCCCAGAGCGTACCCAGGCCACCGAAGAAGGCCATCAGCGCGATGGAGAGGTCAAAGAGCGGGTCGAAGACGAATTGCGGAAAGACCTGGCCCACGAAGTAGGCGTACACGGCTCCCGCCATGCCGATGGGGACGGCTGAGATGACGAAGGCGGTGAGCTTGACTCGCCCCACCCGGACCCCGAGGCCTCGCGCTCGGGCTTCGTCGTCGCGGATCGCCAGCAGCTGGAGTCCGAAGCGGGATCTCCGGATGGTCCAGGACGCCGCCACGGCCAGGATCAGCAAGCCCAGGGCGACGTAGTAGAAGGGGTCGTCGAAGGTTGCCCCTGGCCAGTTCGGCTGGGTCACCTGGAGCCCCGAGGATCCGCCGGTGATGCCGAGGTTGGTGGCCACCAACTGGAAGAGGAAGAAGATGGCGATGGTGATGACCACGAAGGTGTGCCGTCTCGTCCTCAGGGCCACCAGGCCCACCGGTAGCGCCACCAGACCGGCGACCAGTCCCGAAACCGGGATCAGGCCGAACATCCCATAGCCACCGCCCAGGTGGTTGTTCTGGGCCAGCACGGCGAAGGTATAGGCTCCGGTCCCGAAGAAGGCTGCATGACCGAGAGGGATGTATCCCGAGTAGCCAGCGAAGCCGTTCCAGGCCGTCGTCGAGGTCATGTAGATGAGGGTGAACACCCCGATTGTTGTGTAGGTGGGGTTGGAGAAGACCCAAGGAAAGAGAGCGAAGGCGACGAGGGTGAGGGCAACCAGTCCCGGCTTGAGCAACTGACGGCGGGTCACGCTCCCTCCCCGGAGTGGGAGCGTGACCCGTAGCTGGAGTCGCTGCGTGCGCCGGTGCGACTCACTGGGCGCGGGAGAAACTGCGCCCGAACAGACCCTGGGGTCGGAGTGTCAAGACCAGAACCAAGGCGGCGAAGAAGACGACCTCAGACCAGAGCGGCGACCAGACGGACGCCACCACGTCCTCGACCATCAACATCGAGATGGCGGCCACCATGGCGCCGGCCATGCTGCCCAGGCCGCCCAGGATGACGATCGACAGCAGCCGTGAGATGAGGTCGTAGCCGCTGTTGGGATTGAAGGCGGTGGTGGCGCCGAAGACCATCCCGCCGGCCGCCGTCACCGCGACTCCGATCCCGAACGTCAGGGTGGAGACGCGATCGACGTTGATGCCGATCAGACGGGCGGCCTGGCGGTTTTGCAGAGAAGCCCGGATGCTCCGGCCGAAGCGAGTGCGGTAGAGCATCAAGTAGATGGCGGCCATGAGGACCACGGCCATGCCGAAACCGAAGACGTAAATGTAGGGGAGGTAGAAGCCCAAGAGGTGGAAGGAGCGGGTCACGTACCAGGCTCGCAACTGCACGTAATTGACGCTGAATATCACGGTCAGCACGCCTTCGACGATGATCGCCACCGCGTAGGTCACCAGAATCGACATGGTGGTTCGATCACGCGCCGGGAGCCTGCGGATGAAGGCCCAGTCAACTGCGATCCCCACCAGGAAGAGGGCCGGCATGGTGAACAAGATCCCAACGAAGAGATCGATCCCGAAGTGGACCGCCAGAACGTAACTGAGATACGCGGCCAACACCACGAAGACTCCCTGGGCGATGTTGATGATGTCCATCACCCCGAAGATCAGGGTCAGACCGGCAGCCATCAGCGCGTAGACGGCCCCGGTCAGGACCCCATCGATCAAGCCTGCATAGAGGCTGGTCAAATCGTCAGTTCCCCCAGTAGGGCTTGGGGAAGAGGATCTTTACCGACGAAGGATCGCTGGTCGGCAGGACCTGCTTGAACTCGGTGCCACTCGTCCCCTGCCACTGGAAGATGAAGCCCACCGCCCTTCCGTTTTCGCCCTTGGCGTTGAACTGAACCGGGCCTTGGACGCTGCTCAGAATGACGCCACTGTGCAAGTACTTGATGATTTTGGCGTTGCTAAGACTCTTGTTATGGGTGACCGCCTGGTCGACAACCTGGCCCACCGAGTAGGCCTCGGCCACGTCGGCGTTGACGCCCGCGGGCGTGCCCCCGTACTTGGCGATGTAGCGCTTGACCATGGCCTTGCTCTGGGCGTTCTGATAAGTGCCCGACCAACCGCCGGGGACCATCACACCATCGGTTTCGGCAGCTCCGACTGCGCTGACGAAGGCCGATCCTTGGTCCGGTCCGGCCGCTGCGACAAATGCCTTGGGGCTGTAGTGATCCTGCTCGAAGGCCTCCATGAACGCCGACACCGTCGGTACGTCGACGGAGCCCAAGACGACGATGTCGGCTTTGGTTGCGGCCACGTCCTGCGCGATCGGGCTGTAGTCGGTGTCCTCGGCCGGGAAGACCTGCGAGTAGACGGTCTTAACGCCGGCCGCCTGGAGCAGATCCTTGGCCTTCTCGATGACCGGCTCGGTAAAGGGGTCGTTGCTGGTCGGGTAGGCCGCCGTCTTGGGCCGCTCGCTGGCCGGCAGCGACTTGATCCAGTTGACCAAGGGAACCATGTAGTCGGCGACCGGGAGGCTGACGTCAAAGATGTTGTTCAGTCCCTTGGCGAATGCTGCCGGGGCGCCGCCGGCCCCCTCGACGAAGGCGTAGCCGTAGCGGTGGGCGATCTCGGAGGAAGGAACCGTGAGTAGGGTAGAAAACGGTCCGAACACCAAGTTAACGTGGTCAAGGGAGATCAGCTTGGTGTAGTTGGTGTCCACCTGGGTCGGACTGCTGGCATCGGAGAGGATGTCCAGCTTGACCTGGCGACCGAGGATCCCCCCGTGGGAGTTCACGTAATTGGCCCAGAGTTCATACCCGCGCTGGTAGGCCTGGCCGTCAGCTGAGAAGTCGCCTGAGAGTGAGAGTGATATCCCGATCACAATCGGCTTGCTGCCGCTGGAGCTGCCCCCGCAGGCGGCGAGCGCGACCCCCATCAAGCCCGCCATGACACCGGCGGCTAGCAGCTGCTTCAAATGGCCCTTCATTACTTCCCTGTCCCTCCTTGAACGCTTCGGCCCGGAAGGGCCATTGCTGCGGCGTGCACGTACTCCTGGAACGTGCAGCCTTCCTTCTCCGCGAGATCTGAATTCACTGGGAACCGCTCAGTCCGTCAGGCACCTCGGCTTGTTCGCTCGCCACCTCAAGCCCGGAATTTCGTCCCTGCAGCTCGAGGAGGGCGGCGAAGTCCTCCTCGCCATAGCCGAGACTGACCAGGGTCATCACCAGTTGCTGGACCAAGCTGGCCAGCGGCAGAGGCACACGCAACTCGCGGGCGGCGGCCAGGCCCAGATCAAAGTCCTTGTGCAGCAGGTTGGTGGTGAAAGTGGCGCGATAGTCGGTGTTGACCAGTTGGGGAGCCTTGTACCTGGTGAAGGTCGACCCCAGCACGCTCGCGTTGAGGTAACGGAGAAACGCCTCACGGCTGACCCCACCCTTCTCGGCCAGCACGGTCACCTCCACCAGTGCCTGGGTGACCACCCCGAGGAAGAGGTTGTGGCAGAGCTTGACCAGCCGGGCGGTTTCCCCCTCGCCGACGTAGGTGGCCCCCGCGCCGAGCTGGGCCAGCAGTCCGCTGACGGCATCGAAGGCGGGGCGCGGCCCCGAGACGGCCATGGTCAGCTTGCCGGCCCGGGCAACGTTGGGATTGCCGCTCACCGGGGCCGCCAGGAGGGCTACTCCCTGGGCGGCCAGCTCACGGCGCACGTGGGCCGAGGCGTCCGCACCGACGGTGGAGAAGTCGACGATGATCTCGGGGCGAGATTCGCCCGAGAGCAAGCCAGCAGGCCCCAGCAGCACCTGCTCCAGGTCGCTCGAGGAAGTGACGGCGACGCAGACCACATCACAGGCACCGAGTTCCCAGAGATGGTCGGCGATGCTGGCCCCCAGCGCCCCGAGCGGCTCCGCTTTGGCCCTCGTCCTGTTGTAAACGATGACCGGCGAGCTACCGCTGAGTAGGCGGGTGACCATCTGGACGCCCATCCGTCCGGTGCCGATCCAGCCTAGCTTGAGCTCCTCTCCGGACCGCTCAGTCACCACGTCCCCTCCCGTGCTGGGCCGCCGCCACAACCGATTGCAGTTCCAGACGTGGGTCGATTATTCACTCCGTGGCCAGGCACGTCAAGGAGCAGCGTCGGATCGCTCTAGGCCACCACGTCAGGGACTTGCCCAGTTTTGCAACCGTGTGCAAGACTGGCGCCGTGGCCGACCTAAAGATCCAGAGCGCCCTCGAGCATTGGGGACCGCGATTCACCGTCAACGGGGTCGATCCCTCCGACTTCAAGAAGGTTGCGGCGGGATTGGAGAACTGGAGCGAGTGGTGTGGCGCTTGGAGCCAGGCGGCCGAGGAGCACCTCGCTCTCGCCGAGGCCGCCGAGAGGGCTGGCCAGGGCCGGACTGCGGGGGTCCACTTCACCCAGGCATCGGTGTATTACCACTTCGCCAAGTTCCTCTTCGTCGAGGACCTGGCCCAGATGCGAGTCGCCCACGGCCATGCGGTCGAGTGCCTGAACCGAGCTCTGCCCTACCTAGATCCACCCGGGCGCCGGGTAGAAGTTCCCTTCGAGGGCGCTCAGATGGTGGGCGTCTTGCGGCTCCCCGCAGGCAATGGTCCCCATCCAGTGGTGCTCTTGATCCCCGGCCTTGACTCCACCAAAGAGGAGTTCCGGACCACCGAGCAGCTCTTCCTGGAACGCGGTGTGGCGACCTTCTCCGTCGACGGCCCCGGTCAGGGCGAAGCCGAGTACGACCTGCCGGCCCGGCCCGACTGGGAGCACCCGGGAGCGGCTCTCCTCGACGCCCTGGAAGAGATCCCCGAGATCGACAGCTCGCGGATGGCGGTCTGGGGGGTCAGCCTGGGCGGCTACTACGGCCCCCGAATTGCCGCCGTTGATCCCCGGGTTCGTGCCTGCGTGGCCCAGGCCGGACCCTACAACTGGGGCGAGTGCTGGGAGATGCTCCCCGCCTTGAGTCGGGAGGCGTTCCAAGTACGAACCCGGTCGGCGTCAGCGGAGCAGGCGCGTGAGTTAGCGCTCACCTTCTCGCTGGAGGGCTTCGCCGAGCGGATCACGACGCCTCTCCAGATCGTCTTTGGCAAGCAGGATCGGCTCATCCCATGGCCCCAGGCAGAACGACTGGCGCGCGAGGTTCGGGGCCCCGTCGAGATGCTCATGTTCGAGGACGGCAACCACGTCTGCACCAACATTCCCTACCGGCACCGCTATCGCACCGCCGACTGGGTCGCCGAGCAGCTCCGCTGAGCTGAGCCTAGGCGGGCCCCCGGGGAGGAGCGGTCGAACCTCTGACCACGAGTTCGGGCGGGAGCAGTTTTGCCTGCACCAGACCCCGGGGCTGGGAGATTCGGTCCAGCATCAGGAAGGCCGCCTCGGCGCCGATCTCGTAGTGCGGTATCCGGATCGAGGTGAGCGGTGGCCGCAACTGATCGATGAAGGGCATGTCGTTGAAGCCCACCACCGACACGTCCTCGGGGCAACTCAAACCCTTCTCCTCGAGGGCGGCGTAACAGCCCAACGCCAACAGGTCGTTGCCGGCGACAACAGCTGTGAAGTCGCGACCCCGAGCCAGCGCCTCGACTAGGCAGCGCTGACCTTCGGCCCGCGTGAAGCCATTGGCAAAGGTCACCAAGCCGCGCTCCACGGGAAGTCCCGCGGCCGCCATTCCCAGCTCGAAGCCACGGAGCCGGCCTCGACCGGTTGATACGTCCTGGGGTCCGGCGATGTGGGCGATCCGACGGTGGCCGAGCTGGATCAGGTGGGCCACCGCCAGCTGGGCCCCCATGGAGTCATCGACCGAGGCGGAGGGAAACGAGTCGTCGTCGAGAATGCGGTTGACCAACACCACGGGAAGCTCTTCTCGGACGGCCTGATCCAGTAAGGGGTGGTGCTGACGTGCAGTGGCCACGATGAAACCATCGACGTGACGCGAACGCATGCCTTCGAAAACCCGTCGCTCCCGAGCTTCGTCGTTATCGGTATTGCCCATCAGGGCAACAAATCCCTGCGTGGTCAGGGTGTCCTCGATGCCGCGCACGATGGGCGGAAAGAGCGGGTTGTTGAGGTCAGGGATCAAAACGCCGACGGTGTAGGAGCGCCGCGTCTTGAGACTCCGGGCCGCCGGATCGGGCCGAAATTCCAGGGTCCGCGCCGCTTCCAGGACGCGCTCCGCCGTCTCCCCGTTGACCAGGTGGCGCCTCTCGGCGTTGAGGGCGCGGGAGGCTGTGCTCGAGTGGACCCCCGCAGACCTGGCGACGTCGCGCAGGGTTACCCGCCGGCCAGGCACCAGTGCGTCCTCCGCTGGAAGCAACCCGATCGCGGTGACAGTTGGCAGGGCCACCCTGTCCCGTCCCTTTGGAAGCCGTCGATGTCCTCAGTCTACGACCGCGGCAGCCAGATCTCGACCTCTAGGAGCCTCACCAAAGCGATCTGCGGCGGGGCGGGAACGGTGGCGACGCGGGACAGTACTGAAGCTGTCCCGGAGCGGCCATGGCCGGGATAATTGACGGCATGGTAGCTGATATGGCGGCCCGGCCCCGCCTCTTGTTGGTGGATTCTCACGGCCTAGCCTTCCGCGCCTACCACGCCCTTCCGGAGATGACCAACCGCCGAGGCGAGCCGATACGGGTCGCCTATGGATATACCTCGATCCTGCTTCTGGCACTTGCCCAGGGCTTCGACTGCGCCGTCGCCGCCTTTGATCCGCCCGGACCCACCTTTCGAGACGACAAGTTCGCCAGCTACAAGGCGACCCGCGAGGCGATTCCCGAAGAGTTGGTCGCCCAGGTGCCGGTGTGCCGGCAGATCACCGAGCGCCTCAACATCCCAGCTTTGATGGTGCCGGGCTTCGAGGCTGACGACGTCTTGGGAAGCCTGGCCCGACAAGCGCGCGAGGCGGGCTGCCACACGGTGATCCTCTCTGGCGACATGGATCTTTTGCAGTTGGTCGATGCCACCACGGTGATGCAGACCAGCCGGCGCGGGAGCAGCGANNGGCGAGAAGAGCGCCACCGCGCTGATTCAGACTTACGGTTCCCTGGACGGCGTCCTCGAGGCCATCGACTCGATGCCCCTGGGCCGGGTCCGTACCGCGCTGAGCGCCAATGTCGAGCTTGCCCGGCTCAGTCGAGAGCTGGTGACCATCGTCCAAGACGTTCCCGGGGTGACCCTGGATCTGGCCAGCTGCCGGCTCCGAGAGTACGACCGCGAAGCCGCGGCATCTCTGCTCGAGGAACTGGGCATGCCCAGCCTGGTCACCCGACTGCCGACCTCGACTGCCACCGAGTCGCCACTCGCCCCCGACCGTCCGTCGGCCGCCCCCAGCCTGATGGTGACCAGCCCGGCAGACCTGGCCAGCTTGGTCGCCGTCCTCCAGGAGCGGGGATCCTTCACCGTCGGGGTTGCCGCCGACGGCCCGGCCCGAAAGGGCCACTTGGTGGGGCTGGCCCTGGCGACGGGAGCGGATCAGAGCTGGTACTGCCCGATTGCGTCTGGGGCAAGCGACGATGCCCAGGGTGCTCCTTGGGAGGAGTGGGAGCCGCTCCGCCAGCTCTTGGCCACCGCGACGGTCGGTAAGTCGAGCTACCAACTCAAGGAGACGATCCTCGCTCTCCGCGGCGCTGGCGTCGACCTGGAAGGGGAGGGCTTCGACTGCGTGCTGGCCGCCTATCTCGCCGACTCCCGGAGCCGAACACCTACCCTGGCCGCCCTCTCCCGCGAGTGGGAGGGCCCACCAGCTCCGGACCGAGAAGCCTACTTGGGTAAGGGGATCGCCACCCGACAGCCCTCCTCTTTGACCACTGAAGAGGCGCGGGATCTGTTTGGTGGAGAAGCCGCCTGTGCCGCCGCCATCCGGGGCAACCTGGAGAGACGGCTGGCGGAGTTGGGGGCGGAGGGGCTGCTGCGCGACCTCGAGCTTCCCGTCCTGGAGATTCTTGCCGACATGGAGGCGCTGGGAGTGCGCCTCGACGCCGAGCAGCTTCGGGCCATCTCGGCCACGCTCACGGTCCAGATCGCTGAGCTCGAGGTAGAGATGTTCCGTCTGGCCGGACGGGCCTTCAGCCCGGGTTCCACCTCCCAGCTGGCCGCACTGCTCTACGACGAGCTGGGCCTGAAGAGCTCGCGGCGAACGAAGACGGGTAGGTCCACCGATGCTCAGGCGCTGGAGTCGCTCCGGGAGGAGCACCCGATCGTGCCTCTGCTCTTGGAGTGGCGCCAGGTGACCAAGCTGAAGAGCACTTATGTCGACGCCCTTCCGGAACTGGTTGATGGCGACGATGGCCGAGTCCACACCAACTTCAACCAGGCCGTGGCCGCGACCGGACGGCTTTCTTCAAGTGACCCCAACCTGCAGAACATCCCGATTCGCACCGAGCTGGGACGCCGAATTCGAGCCTCTTTCATTCCCGGCCGTAACGACTGGGTACTGGTTTCGGCCGACTACTCTCAGATCGAACTCCGGGTCCTGGCTCACCTCAGTGGTGACCAGCGTTTGGCGACTGCCTTCGCCAAGGGAGACGATGTTCACGCCGATACCGCCGCCCAGGTCTTCGCAGTCAGCCAAGACCAAGTCTCAGCTGAGCAGAGACGGATGGCCAAGGTGGTCAATTTCGGCATTCTCTACGGACTCTCCAGCTACGGGCTCTCCCGGGACCTGGGCATCGGCACCGATGTAGCGGAGGATTTCATCCGTCGCTACTTCGCCACCTACGACGGCGTCCAGGGCTACCTCGAGTCGGTAAGGGAGGAAGCCCGTCGCCAGGGTTACGTCTCCACCATCCTGGGCCGGCGGCGGTATCTCACTGACATCAACTCCAGCAACCGGCAGGTGCGCGAGGCGAGCGAGCGGATGGCCATTAATATGCCGATTCAGGGGTCGGCGGCCGACATCATGAAACTGGGGATGATCCGAACCGCCCAGGCGCTGCGGGCCTCTGGCTCAGCGGCCCGAATGTTGCTCCAGGTCCACGACGAACTGGTCTTTGAGACCCCCCCCGAAGAGGTTGAATCGTTGGCAGAGCTGGCCGCCGAGGGAATGGCCGCTGCCATCGAGCTGGTCGTACCTCTGGTGGTCGACCTCAAAAGCGGCCCCAACTGGAGAGACCTAAGCCCGCTGCGCCGGGCAGTCGCCTGAGACCGGGATGCCCGAGCTTCCCGAGGTCGAGACGATCGTTCGCGACCTCAGGCCACACTTGGTCGGTCGGGCCATCGCCAAAGCCGATCTGATCCGGCCTTCAGTACTCCGCTTTGGCCAGCCCGACAGCTTCCCGTTCCGCCTTGCGGGACAGCAGATAAGAGCAGTCACCAGGAGGGGCAAGTTCATCCACCTGAGGTTGAGCGAAGGCGATGACTTGGTCGTCCACCTGGGCATGACCGGGTCCCTGACGATGGCGTCGGCCAGCACTCCCCGAGCGCTGCACACTCACCTGGTCATCGACCTTGACGATCGATCTCAGCTGCGCTACCGGGATCCGCGTCGGTTCGGGCGAGTACTCCTGGGGACGCCGGCCCAGCTCAGCCGCCTCGGGGCGCTTCCGCGACTCGGTCCTGAGCCGCTCGCTCGTGGATTCACTGAGAGTGGAGTGGCCGAAAGCCTGCGCGCCACCTCCCGGCAGATCAAGGCCGCCCTGCTCGATCAGGCAGTGGTCGCCGGGTGCGGCAACATCTACGCTGACGAGGCTTGCTTTCTGGCCCGGATCAGGCCCATCCGCCGCGGCTCCAGCCTGACGCGAGCGGAGACGACCCGGCTGCTCCTCGCCCTTCCCTTGGTCATGCGGGAGGCGCTCCGCCTCCGCGGCAGCTCCTTCTCGGACTTTCGCGATGGCTTCGGGGCCAAGGGCGAGGCCCATGAGGCCCTCTTCGTCTACGGGCGAGGGGGCTTACCATGCGTCCGCTGCGGTGCCACGCTACGGCAAACTCGAGTAGGGGGGAGAACCACGGTCTACTGCCAGCGGTGCCAGCGCTGACCCCCCGAGTCGCGCTCCTTTCCTACGACGATGTGCCACCGATCGGTGGGCAGGGGCGTTACGCCGGGGCCTTGGAGCAGGCGATGCCTGCCTTCGATTACGAGATGGAAGTGGTCAGCGCTCGGCGCACTCCCTGGGGCCCCGGCCTGCGCATCCCCAAGCGGACCAGGCGGGCTCCCCTCGACTTCTCGCTCTGGCTGCGCCGCCGCCTGCCCGAGGTGGCCACCCGGTTACGGCCCGACCTCTGGCATGCCCTGGGGGGTCCGGGTGGAGTCCTTCTCTTTCGCCATCCCCCGACTGCCCCCTTGGTCTACAGCGCCAACCACACCTACCGAACCGCCCACGGTCGGCGGCTGGCAACTCGACCCTTGGGCACGATCGAGGCTCGCGCCTACCGCTTCTCCGACCATGTGATTTCGATCTCGCCGTCGACGGCGGAATCCCTGGCCAAGGATTACGGGGTGCCGCCATCCAAGATCTCGGTCATTCCCGTCGGGATCGCCACCGAGTGGATGCTCCCGGGCGGCGGCTACCAGGACCGCGACACGATGCTCTTCGTTGGTCGGTTGGTACCGATCAAGGGGGTGCCGCAGTTCATCTCCGCCTTCCGAGATCTCAGCGTGAAGTTCCCCAACCTGCGCGCGGAGATCTGCGGTGAGGGTCCCCTCTACAACGCCGCCCTGGCGACGGCGAGGGAGTTCGGGGGCCGCCTCCAGGTCCGCGGCCGCGTTTCCGAGGCGGAGCTGGCCCAGTCTTATCAGCGCTCCTTGCTCATGGTCGTCCCGTCCCGCTTTGAGGGACTTGGGGTAGTGGCCCTCGAGGCAATGGCTGCCGGTACTCCAGTCCTCGCCACCGACGTTCCCGGCCTCACCGACCTCAAGGGGGGAGGGGTGGCCCTGGTGCCGCTCGACGACCAGCCCGCTCTGCTGACCGCCGCAGCGGCGATTCTCGGCGACCGGGCCAAGTGGGAGCACCTCTCAGGGGAGGCCCGCGAGACAATCCTCGAACGTTTCTCGTGGACCGTGGTGGGACCGCAGATCGCCGAGGTCTACCGCTCGGTTCTGGGCTCCAAGGCCAACCAGGTCGCGTAGGCACTTTCCAGCGAGCCGCGGACATCCTCCAGTTGGCTCAGCAGCTGGCGACCCTGCTCTGGCGCCTTGAAGGTAGCCGGCTCGGCCAACTTGGCCTCCAGGTCCCTCTTTTGAATCTCCAGCGCCTCGATCTTGAGTTCGGTCTCCCGGCGCGAGCG
>PLDE01000289.1 GCA_003135035.1 Candidatus Dormiibacterota bacterium
GCAGGGTCTCGTCATGCCGGGCGGGGAGAGCACCACCATGAGCCGGCTGATCCAGCGCTTTCATCTTCTGGAGCCCCTCCAAGCAGCATTTCGAGATGGCACCGCCTGCCTGGCCACGTGCGCGGGAACCATCCTGGCCGCGCGCGAGATCCGGGACGGGCTACCTGACCAGATCCAGCTCGGCATCCTCGACATCGTGGTGCGCCGCAACGCCTTCGGACGCCAACTTGATTCCGGGGAGGTGGAACTGCAGGTCGCAGAGACCGGATGTGCACCGGTGCACGTGGCTCTGATCAGAGCACCGGCGATCGAAGAGGTAGGCGCCGGCGTGGAGGTACTGGCCAGCTACCAAGGCAAGCCGGCTGCCGTGCGCCAGGGGCGCCACCTGGGCCTGACCTTTCACCCTGAGATCACCGGTGATCCCCGCCTGCATCAGCTGTTCCTCTCCCAGTTGTGAGGTGGTGGCGCCGGGCCCGCAGACTTGCGCGCCCGGAGTAGGACTGTCGGGACCCTGGGTAGCTGTCCTCCGGAGAGGATCAACACGGGCTTGAGTCGCGTGGGAAACTGAGGGCCGTGCAGGTTAGATCGGCAAGCTATCGGGATCTCAGCCAGGTGGACGAGCTCTACCGGGCCAGCCTGGCCCTGGAGCAGGAGTTCGACCAGCGGCTCCAGAGCGAGGGTCCCCAGAGCCCCGTCCCCGGCCAGGCCCTGGCCCGAGCCTGGTCCATCCTCACTCGCAGCCTTTCAGCCCTGATGCCGCTGGCGGACATGTCTGATCAGCTCTACGTCGCCGAGGGAGATGGCCGGATCGTCGGCTTCGTGCAGGCCGAGCCGGCGCCGGGGAAGCGCGCTTGGCGAATCCTCAACCTCTGCCTGGCCCACACGGCGGAAGGACACTTCGCCGGAGTTCCTCTGCTGCAGCACCTGGTCAATGAAGGACTGGAACGCGGTGTGACCAGGTTTCTGGTGCGCATCCCGGAGGACCACCCCCTGCAGGCGATGTTCCGCGAGCAGGGCTTCCAGCCCTTCGCCTCCGAGCAACTCCGCTTCAGAGAGTTGCCCAAGCCCCCCGACCACCACTCCGAACCCTGGATCCCCGCCAGTGCCGAAGACTTGGGCGGGGTGTACCTCCTCTATCTGCGCACGGCTCCCCACGCGGTCGCCGCCGTGGAGGCGCCCAACTTGACCCAATGGAAGTCGACGTTCCAGCTTGGCTGGCTGGGGCGGCTCGGGGGCAGGACCGGCGACTCCCGCCACTACGTGATCAAGCAGAACGGGGGCATCGTGGCCTGGGCCGGGGTGCGCCTGCCGGCCCGAGCCCGACCCAGTTTGATCAGCTTGATGCTTGACCCCCAAGAGAGCCCGCTGGCGGTCGAGGCCTTCCACAGCCTGCTCGGCCAAGTTCCGCCGGGGCCGACCCTCTGCCTCCTGCGTCACTACGACGGCGAGCTCCATCGGGCGGTGGCGGCTCGGGGATTCGAGCCCGTGGCAACGCAGATACTGATGGCCCGAGACCTGCCCTTGAAGTTGCGCGCCCGGCACCTGGCCGAGCAGAAGAAGGCGATTTTGGCCGGGGCGCTACCGGTGGTCCAAGCGCGGTCGAATCCGGATCCCGCGCCCTGAGCGTGGAGATCCGACGTTGCATCGGCTTGCGCTATATTCGAGAGGTGATAGCAGGACGGCTGGGGACTTCTTGCCTTCCAGCCGCCGCGTCCGCCCCGGGAGGGGACGGGAGCTAGGCTGCGTTCCACCCTGGCTGCGCGCTGCCCATCGGCGCTGACCGACCGGAGGTCGGACCCTGACGGCATCTGACCCTGCCTTCGGTCCGTCCTTCCCGGAGGAGCTGGAACTCCTGATCAGCACCCTCCCCCGCCACCTCTACCAGGCGGTGAGCAAACTGCCGGACGAATCCGGCGATCTCTTGGAGATCGTCCTCGACTTGGGTCGCGAGCCTGAGGCCCGCTTCGAGGGTGGCGAGGTGATCCTCAGTCGAACCCCGGTCAGCCTGGAAGACATCGCCTACGTCGCCGACCGGGTCGGCGACTTCGGCGGCGACAACCGGGCCGGGATCGCCCGCACCCTGCACCGGATCAGCGCCATGCGCAACCGAGCTGGGGAGATCGTCGGTCTGACCTGTCGGGTGGGTCGGGCGGTAACCGGCCGCGTCGAAATCATCCGCGACATTGTGATCAGCGGCCAGAGCCTGCTCCTGCTCGGCAAGCCGGGGGTTGGCAAGACCACCATGCTGCGCGAGGTGGCGCGCATCCTCGCCGACGAGAGTCGCAAGCGCGTGGTGGTAGTCGACACCAGCAACGAGATCGCCGGCGACGGCGACATTCCCCACCCCGGCATCGGTCGAGCCCGGCGCATGCAGGTGGCGCGACCGGCCCTGCAGCACGCGGTCATGATCGAGGCGGTCGAGAACCACATGCCCGAGGTCATCGTCATCGACGAGATCGGTACCGAGCTGGAAGCCGCCGCCGCCCGCACCATCGCCGAGCGGGGGGTGCAGCTGGTGGGCACAGCTCACGGCAACACCCTGGACAATTTGTTGGTAAATCCCACCCTCAACGACCTCCTGGGCGGGATTCAGTCGGTCACTCTGTCCGACGAGGAGGCCCGCCGGAGGGGAACGCAGAAGTCGGTTCTGGAGCGCAAGGCTCCGCCCACGTTCGACGCTCTGGTGGAGATCATCGATCGGAACCGAGTCACCGTCCACTTGCCTCTCGCCGAGGTGGTCGACGACGCCCTCCGGGGCCGGCCCCGGCCGGCCCAGATGCGCGAGTCTCAACCAGGGCACGGGGTGACCACCCGGCTGGTGGAGCCGTCGCCTTTCGACGACCGCGGATCACGCGAGTTGTTCGGGGAGGAACTGGGAGCCGCCCGGCCCCGACGGCCGATGAGCCTGGCCGACCTTTCCGACGGTCACTCCGGAGCCCACAACGGAGCCGGCTCGGAAACCTCACTCTTCCCCTACGGGGTCTCCCGGGTGCACCTCGAACAAGCCATCCGCGAGCTCAAGGTACCGGTCCGCATTCAGCACCACGTCGACGACGCCGACCTGGTGGTGACTCTCAAGAACTACTACCGGCGCCGCGACTCGCCGCTCCGAGCGGCGGAGACGGAAGGCATCCCCATCTCCATCCTGCGCAGCAACACGGTGGCCCAGGTCCGCGCCTTTTTGGCCCGGCTCTACAACCTGGAACCGGGCGACCCCACCGACGACGCCCTCCGGGAAGTGCGCGAGGGAATCGAGCGCGCCCGCCTCGGGACCGCGGTCGAGCTGGCGCCCCAGAACGCGTACATCCGGCGCCTGCAACACCAGCTGGTGGAGCAGAGTGAGCTGGTGGCCCGCAGCACGGGCAAGGAACCGCGGCGCCGACTCCGGATATACCCGACCAGCGAAGCCTCGTAGCTGCGTCCTTGGCCAGCCTCTTACCCGGCTTCTTCATCAGCGTCGAGGGAATCGACGGATCCGGGAAGAGCACTCAGGCGCGTCTTCTCGCTGGCCGGCTACGCCAGGAGGGAGAGTCGGTCATCTCTATCCACGATCCCGGCACCACCGCGCTGGGTGAACGGATTCGCGCCCTCCTCTTAGGCAAGTCCGAGGACGCCCCACCAGCTCCCTTCGCCGAGGTTTCCCTCTTTCTGGCCGCCCGGGTGCAGTTGCTCAAGGAGATGATCGAGCCAGCGCTGGCCAGAGGCGAGGTTGTCGTCTGCGACCGCTACCTCGACTCCACGCTGGTCTATCTGGGGGCGGGGCGGGGACTCGACCTGGACGCTCTGCTGGAGCTGCACCGCCTGGTCGGGGCCGCCCGAATGCCGGACCTCACGCTGGTCTTGGACCTCGAGGTCCAAGCCGCGCAACGGCGCTCTGACGCGACCCTGCCGGCGGATCGGATAGAGGCGGAGCCGACCACCTACCATGAGCGGGTCCGTCAGGGTTACCTGGCGCTAGCGCCGCGGTTCCCCGAGCGGGTGGTGGTGCTTTCCGCCAAGCCTCCCCCCCAGGATCTTGCCGAGTCGTGCTGGCGAGTGGCGAGCGATCGGTTGATGGCTAGGAGGGCGACTTGAAGCTGGTAGTCGCGATCGTGCATGAGCAGGACACCACCAGGGCCATCGAGGTTCTGGGTGGGCGCGGTTTCGGTGTCACCCGGTTGAACAGCGAGGGCGGCTTCCTGCAGCGGCGCAACTCGCTCTTGCTGCTGGGCGTCGACGACAACCTGGTCGACGAGGTGATCTCCACTTTGAGCTCGGTTTGCAAGCCCCGTCATGAGCAGCTGGGCGGCGGGCATTCCAATCTGGCCACCGGGGAAGCCGACGTCGAGGTCGAGGTGGGCCGGGCCACCGTTTTCGTCTTAGAGGCGGGGCGGGTGGAGCGCCTCTAAGCGGGCCTCGAGGGGCGATCGCACCGCGATCTATACTGCCGCGATGGTGCTGATCTGGGAGGGACAGGGGGGTGAGGGGAGAATGGCGGAAGGGCGGCCCCCAAAAGCCAGCCTGACGCGGGTCTAGTCATGAGATCTGAACTGCGCCCCAGGTACCGGGGTGGGCTAGTGGCCCCGCGAAGCTGGCTCTTGGTCTTGGCCGCGCTGGCCGGGGCACTGGCCTATCTGGACAATCTGGTCTGGGTCTTCGTGCCCATCTACGCAGCGGTACTGGTCGTCCTCCTGGCGGCCACCTGGAGCTGGTGGTGCGCGCGCCACCTCCGCCTCTTCCGAGAGACCGGTGAAGGGGCTTGNNGGGGCCAACAGCTCGTCGAGCGCTTCATCCTGGAAAACGACTCCGGGCTACCGATCCGCCTGGTCGAGGTGCACGACCACTCGCGCGTCCCCGGCTCCCGAGCGACTCGGGTGGTCTCACTCGCCCCTCGCCAGATCGTTAGCTGGGAGTCGACCCGACGGCTCAGTTTCCGGGGCCGCTACGAGCTGGGTCCGACCGAGCTGAGGGTCGCCGACCCGCTGGGACTGTTTCCCCGCCAGCTGGTGCAGGCCACCAGCGACACTGTGGTCGTCTATCCCGCGCTCGTCCCCATACCGGGACGCAGCCTGCCGGGCACCGCCAAGCTGGGGCCCCTGTTGGTGTTGCTCGACCTGCGCCGCGAGAGCCACCGCAGCAACGGTCCCGACGGGTCTCTCGAGTGCGCCGTGACGGTGGCCGCGTCAGTCGCCCACGCGGCGGCAGCCCAGGGCCGTTCGGTCGGGCTGGCGACCTGCGATAAGCAGCTGACCAGGATTCCCTGCGGCCGAGGTGAGCTACATGACCGCAACCTGATGGACTACCTGGCCACTGCCTCCGACAACGGCAAGGTCCCCTTCGCCGATCTGGTCCGGCGTGAACTGCAGGGCTGGGGCGGCCGGGGCGGTGTCGTGCTGATCACTCCGGACTGCGGGTCCGAATGGGTCGAGGAGGCAGCCGCCGGTTCCGTCCTCGGGGAGCGAGCGCTGGCAATCTTTCTCGACCCGGCTGGGTTCTCGAGCCGGCTCCGATCCAGGCTCCCGGCTCAATGGCGGCTGGCAGTGGACCTCTGGGTGGTGCACCATGGAGACGATCTCTCGCGCCTGGACACGCTCCACGGCCGGGCCGTGATCTGATGCCACCTTTGGCGCACATGATCCGGGGCCTGTGACCCTCCTGGAGGGCTCAGAGAGCGATGCTGACGCGCTCGAGCTGGCAATCCTCGGCAGCGGCTCGGCCTTCTCGCCGATAGGCCACAACGCCAGCTACCTCCTTGATGGTGAGTTGCTGCTCGACTGCGGCGCCCCGGTGACCCGGCTGATGGGAGAGCGCGATCGGCCGCTCGACCAGCTCAAGTACGTCGCCATCTCCCACCTCCACAGCGACCACTTCTTTCATCTCCCCCAGCTGCTCTCCGCCCGCGCGGTGCGCTACCCCCAGGCGGAGCCCCTGCGCATCATCGGGCCGACGGGCACGATCCGCGGCCTGGACACGCTCGGCCGGATCGCCCAAGGAGACCGCTTCTGGGAGTACGCGACGGAGGTGGGCAAGCCGGTCGTAGAGGATTGGGTAGGCGGCCAGAGCGGAGACCTGGGCGACTTCCGGATCGAGGCGGTCGAGGTGGAGCACTCAGCAGTGCTCACCAGCTTTGGTTTTCGCATCTCCCGCAAAGGGATCATCTTCGGCTACTCCGGGGACACCACCTTGTGTCCCGGGATCAGGCAGCTGGCGGCCTCGGTCGACTATCTGCTCTGCGAATGCACGAGCATGACCGAGCCGGCTCCCATCCACCTCTGGCGCCAGGAGGTGGATGAATTGATGCAGACCAACCCCCGGACCCGCTTCATCCTCACCCACCTCGGTGAGCGCGCCGTGGTGAAGGGCGCGCTGCTGGCTTCGGATGGGCTGGTTCTTCGTCTCAAGCCAGTCGCCCGGGACTGAAGGGCCCCAGCTCGGGAGGGTCGCTGCCCTCGAAGACGGCCCGGGCGATCAGCTCCGCCGTGACCGGTGCCAGCAGAACGCCATTGCGGTAGTGCGCCGTCGCCAGCAGAACCCGCCCACCCACCTCGGTCCGCCCCAGCAGCGGCCAGCCGTCGGCGCTGTGGGGACGCAGGCCCGCCCAGGCATAGGCAAAGCGCGACTGGCTCAACTGCGGCATCAGGTCGATGGCTGCCGTCACCAACCGGCCGACTCCCTCTGCGGTGGGCCAGGACTGGTAGCCAACCCGCTCCTCGGTGGCGCCCGCGAGGACCAGCCCAGAACGCTTCTGGAGCAGGTAGCCATGGTCTCCGAAGACGATCACGGGAAGGACCTGGCGGCCGGGATCCAGGGCCACCATCTGGCCCCGAACGGGCTCCACGGAGAGCTGGCCCGCGGCGCTGGCTGGCATTAGCGCGCCACTCCAGGAGCCCGCGCTGACGACGACGTAGTCGGCCTCCAACTCGCGGCCCCCACTCAAGGAGAGGCGGGGCCGCGAGGCTCGGATGTCGATGGCGACTACTTCGGTGTCGGTCTCGATGGCAACACCCTGGCGCGTACAGGCGGCGACCAGGGCCGCCGTCAAGCGATGACTGTGAATGTGCCCGTCAGTGGGGTAGTGCAGGCCGGCCAGGACGCTTGATCCAAGCCCGGGTACTAGCTGGGCCAACTGGGGAGCATCCAACAATGGGGAGACCTCGACGCCATGGTCGCGCTGCCACGCGGACTTTCGCTCCAACTCGAGCGCCACCTCCTCGGATGCAGTGACCCGGACCAGTCCCGTTAGCTCAAGTTCGCAGTCCAGCCCTGACTCGCGCTCAAGCTCCGCCGCCCAGCCGGGCCAGAGCTGGCGACTTGCCCGGCACAGGTCCTGGAAGGGGTCCGCCCCCGTCGCCTCGGCGCCGCCGGCGAGCATCCCAGCTGCGGCGGCCGATGCCTCTTCTCCACAGCGCGCGCCGCGCTCCAAGATCCCCACCCGGGCGCCCCGGCGGACGAGGGCATCGGCGACCGCCAAGCCGACGACCCCGGCTCCGACAACAAGACATTCCGGTCGCGCGACAGATTCCACCCCGCTGAGGATAGGGGTCCTCGAGAAGCGCCCGAGTCAGCTCAACTGCGGAGCTGACGGGCCCAGGTGGACGGTGTGGACACCACCTCGCCCACTTCCAGCTCGGGGGTGCCCACGAACTGCGCAAGTCGTTGGAGAGCATCCCGCACCGAGCGCCCGACCGGGGCGCCCCGGGGAGCATCCGCTTCAGCGTGGACCGCGACCACCACCAACCGGCCCCGAGCCCGGTCACGACGGAGGTCCACCCTCCCTATCAGCCGGTCGCGGTGCAGGATGGGGAGAACGTAGTAGCCGTACCGGCGCAGATGCGCCGGTAGGTAGATCTCCATCCGGAACTCGAAATCGGAGAGGAGCTCAGCCCGACCGCGACCGATGATCAGGTTGTCGAAGGGCGAGAGCAAGGTGGTGGCATCGGCTCCC
>PLDE01000137.1 GCA_003135035.1 Candidatus Dormiibacterota bacterium
CGACAACCACCGACGCCTGCGAGCCGACGGTGCGGCGCTCCCAGATGGTCCGGCCGGCGGTGAACTCGTCCACCGCTGCCAGCGGGCCGCTCACCGTCGTCGCGGCCCCGCGGAGGTCGTCGGCGGCAGCATCCAGCACGATCCTTCCGCGATCGATCACCAACACCCTCTCCAACAGGTCAGCGGCCTCATCGATCAGGTGGGTTGAGACCAGCACGGTGCGGGGATGCTCGGCGAAGTCGGCGAGCAAGCGGTCGTAGAAGAGTTGGCGGGCGACTGCGTCCAACCCGGCATAGGGCTCGTCGAAGAGGGTGACCTCGGCCCGGCTCGCCAGGCCGATCACGATCCCCAACGCCGAGCGCATCCCTCGGGAAAGTCCCCTGACCAGGCGGTTGAGCGGGAGGTCGAAGTCCACCAGCAGTCCGGCCGCTAGTTCGGCGCTCCAGTTGGGGTGGAACCAAGACGCCGCCCGCAGGACATGGCGCACCCGCACCGCGGGAAAGGCCTGGTCCTCCCGCACCAGCACCATCCGGCGCAGGACTGACTCGCTGTCAAACGGGCTGGCGCCGAGGACATGGACGCTGCCGGCAGACGCGAACTCCTGGGCGGCGATGATGCGCATCAGGGTGGTTTTGCCAGCGCCGTTGCGACCGAGAAGTCCGGTAATGGACGCTCCCTCGATGTCGAAGCTGACGTTGTCGAGAGCGAACTGGTCGCGGTAGCGGCGGGTCAGACCGGTCAGCGAGAGCGTCGGTGTCATACCTTGATTTCTCCTTTGGTGTAACTGGACTCGCGGACCAGTGCAACCAGGGCGTCAGCGTCGATGCCGAGTCGGTTGGCCTCGAACACGAGCGGCTTGACGTAGCGCTCGGCGAAGCGCTGGCGGCGGTCGTCGAGCAGGCGTCCCCGGGCGCCGTCGGCCACGAACATGCCGATACCGCGGTGCTTCTCCACCAAGCCCTCGTCAGCCAGCACGTTGATGCCCTTGGCCGCGGTGGCCGGGTTGATCCGGTGGTAGGCCGCCAACTCGTTGGTTGAGGGCACTTGATCGCCTTCTTTCAGGATTCCTTCGGCGATCTCGTCAGCCAGCCGCTCGGCGATCTGGGCAAAGAGTGGAGCCCCGTCATCGAGCACCGCTTGCACCCCCGGGTTGGGTAAGCCATCCTATTTGGTTCATTACTGAACTAATGTACCAGTGAACCAAGGTCGTGTCAAGGAGAGGCTCCCGGGGACGCAGACCTCTCGAGCCACGGTCAGGTCCAGACCTCCGCTTGGTCCGCTTCGACGGCTCCGGCTGATCTCGGAGTCCGACGGCCTCAGCTCAGATCCGGGTAAAACTCGCCGGTCCGCTCCCTTCCGGGCGACCGATTGGTTGAGCTGGGAGCCCGTGCCACAGCTGCCGACCTAGAGCAAAGCGAGACTCGATCTGTCGCCCGGGAGGGAGCTGCGGCGTATTTTGGCTGTCGGAGGCCCTAGGGAATGCCGGACATCAGGCCAGGCTGAACAGGTGGAAGGCGATCTATCTAGTGATCCGCTCGACCGGAGTCCAAGCAGCATCCAGCGGCTGAAGGCTGGGGTGGGCTGCACCCCAGTGAGATGCCCCGGAGCTCGGGATCTGGGCTAGGCTGAAGAGCTGGGGGTGACGATCAAGTGGCCGCCCCGCACTTCCAGGACGATCACGATGACACCCGCGGCGATGGCGTCACCTACCGCGCTGAGAGCGGGCCACTCCTCCCCGCGAGCCCGGACTGCGCCCAGGTGGATTTTTCCCGGAATCACGACTGACACGACAGCCTCCTCGCCGATCATTCCCTCGATCCCGTTGATCACCGGCGCCCGCAGCCTCCCCTCCGAGCTGGCCACGCCACTCAGGGTTTCGGTGTGCGCTTGCCCCCGTTGGGAAGCGCTCGCACTGCGGCCGGGGCAGGCCCCGCCTCGGGCGGAATCTTGGCTCCGTTCGACAAGACGGAATCGGATTCGGTCGCCATCACCAGTGCCTTGGCAGCGCCCATCAGGCCGGCGAAGTCGGTCGGTACCACGAGCTTGGAGTTGGGGCTGTCGGCCAGGGTGGCCAGGTTCTTCAGCTGCCAGAAGGCGAGCACGTCGGGAGTGGCCTTGCCCTGGTGGATCGCCTCAAAGACGGCTCCGATCGCCGAGGCTTCGCCGAGAGCGTCCAGCTTCTGGGCTTCCTGGTTGCCCTCGGCCTCCAGGATCTGGGCCTGCTTGCGGCCTTCGGCGCCGAGGATGGTCGCCTGGCGCTGGGCGGTGGCTCTGGTGATGTTGGCCTGGGCCTCGCCCTCGGCCTGGTTGATGGCTGCCTGCTTGTCGCCCTCCGACTGGAGGATGACCGAGCGCTTGTGCTGATCAGCTTCCTTCTGCTCCTCCATCGCGCGCAGGATGTTGGTCGGCGGGATGATGTCGAGGACCTCGATCCGGTTCACCCGCACCCCCCACTTCTCGGTGGCGTCGGCGATGTGGGCGGCCAGGTCGGCGTTGATGCGCTGGCGCTCGGAGAGCGCCTCGTCCAGGCTCATCGTCCCGAAGACCGCACGCAGGGCGGTGCGGCTTATCTGGTCGATGGCTACCTGATAGTCCTGGACTTCGAAGAGTGCCTTGTTGACGTCGATCACCTGGTGGAAGATGGTCGCGCTCACCCCCACCGCGACGTTGTCCTTGGTGATCACATCCTGCTTATCGCCGCGGCGGGGGACCTCGCGCATATCGACCCGGATCATGCTGTCGAGGATGGGCAGCATGAACACCAATCCGGGGTTGTGGGTGACGTGGAAGCGCCCCAGTCGCTTGACCACGCCCTTCTGGCCCTGCTGGACGACTCGGACCATCGACCGACTAAGTCCCAGGGCCAGCACAACGATCACAATCACCGCGATCACGACACCCACGGTCGCTCACGTTAGCAGAACCGCGATAACAACGACCGTCCCTCAGCGCACCGTCGGACGGCAAGCGCCGTCCCTCGCTCAGGCGATCTCGGTGGTGCCTCCCAGGTAGGGTGCAAGCAACTCGGGGAGGGCCACCGTGCCGCTCTCGGTCTGGTAGGTCTCCAGCAGGCAGTCGAAGGTTCGCGGGAGGGCGAGAGCGCTGCCGTTGAGGGTGTGCAGAAATTCCGGCTTGCCTGGGCCCGCGCGAAAGCGAAGGTTGGCCCGGCGAGCCTGGAAGTCGCCGAAAGCGGAGCACGAGGAAACCTCGAGGAAGCGGTTCATTCCTGGGGCCCAGGCGTCGATGTCGTACT
>PLDE01000231.1 GCA_003135035.1 Candidatus Dormiibacterota bacterium
CCTCCGCCAAGTCCAGCCGCTGGTCAGTGAAGTGCCCAAAGGCCCGCAGGTCGAGAGCGCGGATCCTCACGCGCCCTCCCCGACTTCCATGTCTACCGCACGCTTCAGACTCCGCGCCGCGATCAGAGCCTCGGCTTCGCCTGCCAGGTCAGCGATGTCCGCGGGGTCCGTCAGCCGCAGATCCTCCTGCCGGATCGGACTCGGCAGCGCGTCCAGGAGCAGGCCGACCCGTTGCCATTCTGGGGTGACTTGTAAGGCGGCCGCGAGTGCCTCCGAACCACCGGCGGCGACCTCGTGGACCAGCGCCGCCAGTCCGGCAGCGTCTGCAGTACCAATCATCGTGCGGTCGAACCGGACTCCCTCCAGCCAGACCGGCCCCGGAGCGATCTCCATGCAGACGCTGCGGAGGTTGTCCAACCAGTCGTTGTCGTCGCCCCAGGACAGCGCCGGGGCCGGGTCCGTGCCAGTTAGGCGGACCCGGCACGCCAGCACTCGGCCGTCGGCGTCCTGGCTGGCAGCCGTAATTGCTTCGGCGGCCCGGTCGAGGGCCGCGTGCCGACTGCGGCAGTCGTCCACGGGCACCACGACCGTGGCCCATCGCACCACGTCTACGGGGCGGAACTCAACCGAGGCGACATGACCGTCGTCCACACTGACGAGGACGCAACCCTTGGGGCCGGGTTCGTTGATGTGTCGCGCTTGGAGGCAGCCCGCGAAGACCACCCAGGGCTCCGTGTGGAGGACAGCGTGCTCGTGGACGTGGCCGAGAGCCCAGTAGTCGTACTCGTGTGCGACCAGACCATCGACGCTGCAGGGGGCATAGGTCCCGTTTGCGGGGTGCCCCTCGGCGCTCGTATGCAGGAGCCCTATGTTGACCCATCCTGGCACTCGGGGCGGGTAGGTGGCGCTGAGGTCGGCTTGCTCCCAGCGTTGGGCATACCCGTGCCCGTGGACAGCCAGGCCCAGCTCGTCTAGGCGGTGGGTCTCGGCTCGGTCCGCGCTCAGGTAAGTGACATTGGCCGGCCAGTGTAGCTCCCGGCTCACGATGCTCCGGGCGTCGTGGTTGCCGGTCACCGCCACGACCGGGATACCCGCCTCTCCGAGCGTCGACATCTGGCGCGCGAAGAACAGGCCAGTCGCGGCATCCTTCCAGTCGCCGTCGAAGATATCGCCGACGAGCAGGACCGCGTCCACCGCCTCGTCGCGCGCCAGGCGCACGAGGTTGTCCAGGGCGCGCCGCGTCGCTGTCTGGCCGTCGGTCTCTGGGCAACCCTCGTAGCGGACCAAGCCCTTCAGCGGGCTATCAAGGTGGAGATCCGCCGCGTGGAGCAGTTTCAGCGGTATAGCCTGAGGTTGAGGAAGCTGACGATTTCAGGCCACACGCTATCACCCATCTCGGATTCCCGACGGAATATCGCCCGCTCGCAGAAACCCCATGCCCGGTCCCCAAAGCATTTCCTTCGGACCGCCCGAAGCACTCTCAGTTCGGACTGCGAAACGTTCTCAAAAACCGTTGAGCGAAAGCTCGTGTGGGTTCGACTCACACTGCTGGCACCACATTTTCAAGATCATATTGGCCTGTATTCCTGCCTCGACAAGCCCCCTGTTGCCGCGGCGCGACCGGGGTTTGATACCAACCGGTGAGCGCGGGAGTCGCTGGACCGGCAGACGGCCCGGATTGGCTGGGGCTACCTCAGGATGGCGTGAGCCCCGACACCGTGCCCGCGAGCACAAGCAGGCCCGCTACGGCGATGCCCGCCCGCGCCATCGCCCCAAGGTAGAGACCCTACTACATAGTGTGTTACCTTTGGGTCAGCACCACCAAATGTGCTCCACCTCACCAGGATACCGTCCGATGTCCGAGAACACCAACCCACCTCCAGGCACCCCCTCTACTGGCAAGACCGGCCGCTCCGTGCTCACTCGGGAGGAGATCGTGGCTCGGCTGGAGCGGAACGACACCGGCGACTTCACCCGCCGCAACGTTCGCGAGTTCGCCCGTGATGGACGGCTGACCGAGTCGGAACTGGAGAATCACTTCCCCAGTCAGTCCATGTTAGGGGTGGCCACCGCAGCTCAGACCGTGCTGGCCAACATGGGAGGAATGGACGCCCTTACCAAGCAGATGGGCTCCATCATGGCCGGAACTGCGGCCTTCAAGACCTTCACTGAGCCCCTGAAGTCGCTGAGCTTCATCGGCCACGATTACGAACATCTGTTCCGGGGTAGCATTGCCGGTCTCGCTGCGACCGCCAGCCTCTATCAGCGCGACATCCCCAGCAACTTCATCACGGGGTGGGTGGCCAACATGGGCCAACTGAGGGTCCCGACGATCCCGCCCATTAGCACTGCCCTCGCCGAGACGGTCTCCAACTACGCCGAGCCGACTCCAGTCGTCCCGCTGGGACCGACGGTGGCTCAATACCAGTTGCGGGCCACCTACGAACTTCACGACGAGTTCCGTGCTCAGCGACATCTGGGAGAGACCGCCGTCTCGCTCCTCCAAGACGTGAAGTCGGAATTCGTAGGTCAGCGTGAGGATACGAGATCGCAACGGAAGCTCAAGATTGCTCGACTCGCTGTGGACCTCGTGCTGGCAGCCTGCGGTGTCGCCGGGGTAGTCATCGCGATAGTTCGCTAGTCGGATTTGGCAACGAGGAGCCGCCTGTCCTACGAAGCCTTGAGTTCAGTGTTGTAGTTACTGTTGGCATTTAGCGAGTTCGGTGTCCATTGCAGGAGGAGCCTCCCGGACACCGGCACCTCGAAGTAAAGGGTGGCCGAGGCGTGCCCGCCGGGCACGAGGCTGTCTACTGAATCCGAGGACGGGCAGTCGAACGAACTGTAACTGTCATACGACTGGCCGCTCGCGTCCACCACCGTCAGTTCATACAACGGAAGATCCCAGGGCGATAAGTCCCCGTTGAACATCTTCACCTGCACACTGACGCACTGATCGCCAGGGGTTGGCGTCGAAAACGCCGAGGCGGGCACCGCCTGGGTGAAGGCCGTGACGGTGACCGTCTGGTGGGCTCCATTGACCATGGCCTGCCCGATGGCAAAGACTTTGGGGCCGCTCGTTTGCCTGGGGGTGGCGGATGTCTTGGGCGTCGGGCTGGAGGTTATCGCCGGGGTTGGTGTCGCCGCCGCCCCACCACACCCAGCTAGCATGAGCGCCG
Source organism: Candidatus Dormiibacterota bacterium (assembly GCA_003135035.1). Taxonomy (GTDB): domain Bacteria; phylum Chloroflexota; class Dormibacteria; order Aeolococcales; family Bog-877; genus Bog-877. The sequence continues at coordinate 3,177 of PLDE01000231.1, forward strand.
CGGCGAGCCCGAGACTCGTTCGGACTCCTATCATCCCCTGCCCTCCCGGTCCGTGTGGCCCTCCCTCGGGCGGCGGTCGATCAGCATGATAGCGTCCAGACTCACGAATTTGGGGATGTAGTCGACCCAAATCGGACTGGTTGCGGCGACCTAGTAGGGTTGCCTCCTGGCGGGGGCATCTAGGGCCGTTTACAGGGCTGGCACCAAGGTTTCCGAGGTGAACTTCCGGTGACGGTCTAATGGCGAAGCACCCCACGGAGAGTCTGGGAGATCTAAACTTCCGGCTGGCGAGCTTCATCCGATCTGAGTCGGAGGCTCTCCAGAGGGTCACCGATGGACGATTCGCCAGAGACGCCGCCAGAGCAGTCGCAGCCCCCGGTGGTGGCGGCCCCTCAGTTCACGAGCTCTGTCCCCATGGTCGCTCAGACAGGCAATGGCCTTGCCGTGGCTGGGTTAGTTTTGGGCATCACGTGCGTGATTTTCAGTTGGTGGGGCATCTTCACCCTCGTTCAGGTTGTGCTGGCGATCACGTTCAGTGCCGTCGGGCGGGGCCACGCTAAGCGAGGTGCTCCCCACGGCGGCCTCGCTACAGCCGGGTTGATTCTCGGGATTATCGGAGCTGTCCTCTACTTCCTCATCGGGATCTTCTCGTTCGGAGCAGGCTTCTTCATCTGAGCCTCCCCATGACCAGATCCCTCATCGTCTTGCTGGGAAGCCTCGGTCTCCTGGCAGCAGGTTGCAGCTCCACTCCGACGGCACCCAACCCAACCTCACCGGCGACCCAATCACCTGCTCCGCAGAGCACTCCGACCGCCAACCCCCTCACCTTGGCTCCGGCCACTACCCCCTCGTCCGTCGGGGTATGTACCCAGCAGATGAGTTTCGGAGCTGACGGCAACTCCAGTCCAATTCTGTGCTCCGATGGGGCGGTCAACACCTTGGCTTGGACGTATTTTGAGCAGACCTACCCAGGCATCTTCGCCATCGGGGCGTATGCGACGGAGAGCCAGGTGAGCCAGGCAGTTAGCCAGATGGAGGCGGGCGGGGGCACGATCCCTACGGAGGAGAGTGCTTACTGCCTCGCCAAAGCCTACTTCGGCTGGCAATTCGGAGTTTCCCTTGACCCGGCGAACCAAGTCGGTCTGAGTTCCAGCTGCGCCCAGGACATCCCCAACTTTCCCTGAGTCGAGCGATTCGGACAAGCCAGCTGGACTCCGCCATCTTGAGGGCTCCACTAGCCAAACTTAGGTCTGGTTTGACCCAGCCAGGCGGAGATCATCTCATGGCCCGCCTGAGGATCAGTCCCAAACACCATAGGAATCCTCCTCGCATTGCCAAGCTGCTCCGATACGACTTTTTCAACGTACGAAGCTGCTTCGCGAGCAACTGCGGTCTGCTCCGGTGGAGCATACGTGCTCACCGCCAAGCGCTCGAAATCGTCCAGGCTCGTGGCGATAGTCGCTACCAGCTTTGGATCGTGAAGGGAGTGGCCAAGGACGAACACCCGCTTGGCTCGCTGCAGTGCCTGCTCGAACTGACTCCACATCGTGGCGATCACCGGATCATCCTCATATGACTTCTTGAGGTCTGGGTACATCACTACGGGTACACCGTATTCCTTTGAGTGTTTTGAGGTTCTCGCGCAGTACACGTCGCCATCGCGCCGGTACCAGCCGACGCGGCCATGCAAGTGAAGGACTGGAGTGAATCCTGGCATAGTGTCCAACATCCCAGACACATCCAGCTTGCTATCCGCCCCTACACCAGCAGATGGTGGCTCTCCCCAATAGGTGCGCCAGCCACTTTCGCGCAATGCAACTTCCAGGATCGGGTCGTAATTCGTGGTCGCGCACACCATGTGGTGCTGAGGAGTGATGCCCAAGACGTTTAGCAAGCCCGCGTATGCCCGATTGGCAGCAGCCACGTCATAGGCGCCGTTGGCGAACGAGTCATAAAGAGAATCGTTTAGTACGTCGGTAATTTGATCCAGTTGATGGTTGGTCTGTTGGTGCCAGTCCTTGAGGAGGTTAAGCGACTTGGCTTGTTCCGGAATGTGGGGAAACTTGACACTGATCT